>CAYWHL010000039.1:0-15194 GCA_964457995.1 uncultured Methanoregula sp.
ACGGACTTTGCCCTGTTTTTCTTGGGAAATTATTATGGCGAGGGCGATTGCGAAGGTTAACGCAATCTCCTTTATGAAAGTTGGGACCTCCTGTCCATTAATGATCAATAAAAAACTCCCTGCTAGGATGAGGAGGAGGATCAACACCGTGTAATTGAGAGCATCGGATGGCATCGTTATTCCTTCTCATTGCTGTTCCCTCAGTGGGAATTTTGTATTGTCCTGAAATTCAATGCTACGTTTGTTGTGGCAATGGACGTTATCGCATCCTTCTCCCCACCCATCATAGCGCGGATTGCATCAATATTTTCGACAACTACATCCGCTTCCTGGTGGATTGCCTGGAAAAAGCAGAGCTCGGTTTTATTGGCATAAATCGAATCTTCGAATATGCAGTTCTCCCACAGGTCAGAGCGCTGCCTGCCAAGATCCATGGCAAACTCCTTGAGTTCGGCCGTACTTTTAATTCCCAGCGTCTTTTTAATAAGCCCCAGGCGTGGGTGTGCTTTGATGAGATCGATAACCCTTTCACGGCTGACAGGTTTTTTTGTGGTAATCTGGATTGCATGCATGTGCATCATGGTGGTTGGCACAATCATTGCCATTGTAGTAATGGAAATGTGGGGAAGTACTGTCAGAACATCAGGGCCATGGTGACTGGGGACACTCACTGGATCAAGAACAACAGCATCAATCGGCCCTTTTTTGATCTCCCCGGGATCCGATCCACGCCGTACCATTATAGCAAGCACATGCGCAACCCCGTACTCCTTATCTATTTCATGAATGATTCGGCACAGACCTGTTGTGTTACATGAAACGACCCTCACAAACTGCCTGCCAATCGCGCTCTTGTAGTTACATGACGAATTGAAGGAGAACCCGGCTAACTCATGCTCTTCGCCACCCTGCCAGAGTGCTTTTTTTCCGAGCTTCTCATAAAGTGGTTTATTCGTTGCCCCAACATTACCAGGTGTTGCATCTACAATCACATCTGCGGCTTTGCACATGTCTTCGACTGATCCCGCAACTGTAAGCCCGGCTTTTTCAAAAGCGGCTTTTTTTGATAAATCTGCGATATAGAGGGGATAACCTCGTTGTTTTGCTACAAATGCTTCGGCGTTCGGGCGGGTCTTTGATACACCGATCACTTTCATGTCCTTCTGGGCGGCAACTGCATCAGCAACGCGCTTACCAATTGTGCCGTACCCATTGATGGCAACCTTGATCATACAATCGTACATGGTAGTAGTATACAAAAAAAGCTATGCTGATACAACAACAGCTGTGCAATAGCAGTTGTTATAAGAGTGCCAGATTATCGATTATGGAAAGGGCATTTGAAGAGTAACAGACCTGTTTTAAAAAATCTGATTAAAAAGAAATTTTTTCCAGATAAGATTGTAGACGTGGATCATGTTTTCTCATCGCGCAGGATAAAAGATGCAACCTGCCACATGTAACCGCGTGTACATTTACTCCAGTCGTAAAATTTCAGGATAGAACGATTTTATCAGTTGTTCAATCTGCAAAAATGCCGTTTTATGATCGATAAACATTCTGAATGATTCCCCCGTTTTGTTATAGAGGGTCAGGAAACCGGGTAGCAGAACCGGATTCATTAATTCTATTGTCTCCAGATCTTTTTTCTCGATTTCATAGACCAATAATTTTTCAATAGTCTCTATAGTCTTCGGGCGGTTATCGATTGTCGCTCTGGTACCAAAAAGATCGTCCAGAACAAAGGGCCCGTATTGCATTCCCTTAGGTTTCGAAAGATCGAAATCGGGATTCTGGATAATAAACAACCGCTGATTAGTAGCGTAGATACCGTAACCTCTTGGGGGTGATGGAATGAGACCGGCAAGATTCCCGCTTGCACTACCCCCGGCGACTTTGAGGGTTGGACTTGCTATTCCCCCTATATATATCTCTTTTTCTGAATCTCCCGGAGCAATCGCTGCCTGCTGCTCGACAACTGTTATTGTCTCGATTGCGGCAATCAGCATGCCTTTTCCATCATGCACGGCAGTTCCTTTACCCCATAAGAACATCGGTTTTTCACGAATTCTGACCTTTTCCATTTCACCGATAAATGTGTTCCCTACCCGTTTTATTCCCGGGAATTTTCCGGATTGTCTTTTATCGGTTGAAATAACGATATAATCAACCAGCATTGGCCTTGGTTCACCATAGAACGGAATTGCATACTCGCGGTTTCCTTTACCCACCATATCTTTTGCGCTAACACCGGTCAATTTCTCAATAGCTTTATTCCATGCAATAACAACTCCGGTTTTATCTATCGCAAATACAGGGTTTTCGAGCGTTTCAATGGTTCCTGTAAATGTGTTCCAGTCATCCTCAGATTCCATAGAACGTGTAGCTAATTGCGGGGAAGTTACATCACCAGGTACACTCGCTGGTGCGGGTGCTTCATGAAGGTGCGGGAATTCAGATACGTCTCTTCCTGCCGTTTGGTACTCGATGGTATCTTTTCCGGAATTGAAAATTGCACGATAATTCCATTGGAGAACCGGATATGATCCATCATTTTTCTGAATGGCATGTTCGATTAATGCCCCTTGATTTAATGGTGTAAGAGTATGTAATCTGTCGATAATTCTATTGGACTCTTCTTTTGGAATCATTGAAATAAAATTACTGCCGATGCATTCTTCCTTCTTTTTTTCCACAAAATTCAAAAAAGCCTCATTTACAAACTGTATTTCCCCATCATGAAGGAAACGGCAGAGGAGGTCAGAAGTGTTTTCGATAATCGAACGATATGTTCGCTCACTCTCAGACAACGCACGATCTGCCCGAATTTTTCCGATACCCTTCCTGATAAATTCTGCAAGATCAACCATGTCCTGTACAACACCGCCTCCCTTTTGCACATAATAATCTGCTCCACTGTTTAACGCATCAATGGCAACATGAGCACGATGTTTACCGGTGATGATGATAAAAAGCCCTGAAAATCCTCCTGTTCGGATTTCCCTGAGCAAATTAATCCCGTCCATATCAGGAAGGCCATAATCTGCTATGATAGCATCAAACGACTGTGTAGTTGCCAGCTTCAATGCATCTGTTGCATTTGTGCATGTTGTAATTGAAAAACCGGGGTCCTGGTCGAAAAAATCCTGGAAAACTTCCAATAATAACGGTTCGTCATCCACGCACAAAATAGAAATTGCCTCAAGATCGGACAAAGTAATTACCACTCCCGTATACTACCCCAGATACTAGTTATTACAGTTACTTTATTACAGGTAATCTATAATATTTTAGTCCCACGAATTTTTAATAAAAAACTTTACCAGCGAACAGGTTTTTTTTAAAATACCAAAAAAAATGTGTATCAAAAATAGTCTTCCTGGATTTTTATTACTTCTGTACTATCCTTTGCGCCAGCGTACATGTCCAGCGGTTCTCTATTTACCTCAAAAAAACGGATCCCCCAACCGACTTTGGAGAGAAATTCCAAAGCCCTGTCCTTTTCACCAATAATATACAGAGCGGCTGAAAGTGCCTCAACTGATGACAGCATACAGGGTTTGCCAAAATTAACCGGGTTTGCTGCCAGTAAAAAGGGAAGTGCCCGGCGGGTCCGGAATGAACGTACCCGCCCAGTATCCAGGACTATCCATGAGCAATCCAGTACCGTGATGGATTTAACATATTTGTCGGCAGGTGAAAGTGCTTTCTCTGCAGAGGGATCAAGGAGGAGAGTATTCCGCGGTATCTGGGAAATTTTATTAAAAATTTTCAAAAAACCAGCTTTTTCAAGTTTTTTTACCGTGCACTTCCGGGGGTCACAGCTGTTATCCCGATATGCATACACCGGAATCATTGATCATCTGTGCGTGCACACACTGTATCAATGTACGTGCTTTGCAGCCCCTGCATACTCAATCCTGAACTGCGGGCGAACGGGATAACGAAACCATCAGATTTCGTGCTGTTTGAACGCGCAAAAGAACGGTGTAAAAAATTTAATATTGAAATGATACCACTTCCCTGTCCGGAGACATTGTATCAGGGCTCTGACAGAAAACCCGGGACATTTCTCGAACGGCTCAATACTGAGGAATTTATCCACCTCCTGGATCAGCTGGCAGAAAAAGTTCATGAGTTGATTAAACAACGTGGTCCTCCAATGTGCATCATCGGTGTTAATTCATCACCTGCGTGTGGAGTAACAACTACATATTACGGCAGTGAGGGAGATAAACCAAAAAAAAGGAAAGGACGGGGTGTCTTTCTTAAAAAATTTCCTGAAATCATGGTGATGGACGTTGCGACTTTTTCTCAATATCGCGTTTATCTGGCAGCCCCTCTTTTTTCAGAAGCTGAACGTGCTTATAATATCTGTATTGCCGGACATTTACAAAAAAATTTTTTCGATGTATATTTGCCTCAACTAGCAGGTGATGACTCAGATATCAGGAACAAAGAAGAACAGGTTCTGATTTTTTCAAATAATTTAAAAGCTCTTGAAAATGCCGATATAATCGTCGCAATTATCGATGGTGCGGATGCAGATTCCGGAACGGCGTGGGAGATGGGGTACACATTTGCACGTGGGAAACAGGTAATCGCGTTGCGGACGGATTTCCGCAGATCCGGCAGCCTTGAAAAAGTGAATCTCACGCTCGAAGAATCGGCAATTGTGGTGACCAGTACACGTCATCTCCTCGAGACAATCAAATCACCCTTACGAATGAAATATGATTCATAATGGCTCGTTACAAAAAAAATGATCGAGTCAGCTGCGGGTTTTTTAATGCTAAAGAAAATTTAAAAAAAAAAGCGTTTGATATAGAATAAACTATATGAGAATATTTACGAAATAGTACCTGATTGCAATGGCCAGAAGACGCGATTATCGGGGAAAAGAAAAAAAAACAGGACCAGATCAAGGCTATAATCTTGATGGCGATTATATCTCTCCTGTCAGATCATTTCAGGATCTCTCCTTTAAAAATTGTAAGTCGGTCATATTTCACAGCCGGTATGTACAAATCCTGATATCTTTAACGATTGTCGGTTTTATCCTGCGTTTTTATAATCTGGGTTTTAACTCTCTCTGGCTTGATGAAGCAACAACATTTAACTGGTCGAAACGCGGCTTTTTTGAGATCTGGGAAATCAGCCGTTCTGCAGATTTCCACCCGCCGTTATTTCACTGGATTGAGCACCTCATGCTTGTTTTCGGTCAGAGCGAGTTCGTTTTGCGTGCGGCTCCGGCCCTGCTTGGAATTCTCACCATTCCGGTTTTTTATCTGATAGGCAAAGAGCTCCACGATAAGAACGTGGGTATTATTAGTGCAGCCCTTCTGACCTTCTCGTATTTTGGCATTTTCTATTCCCAGGAAGCGTACTCGTATTCACTGGTCCTTTTTGTTTTCTCGCTTGTAATTTTATTTTACTTATTAGCGCTTCGAACCGACAATCTCACCTGCTGGGTGCTATTTGGGATTATTTCAGCGATCGCTTTCTGGACGCATTATTATGTTTTCGTAGGGCTGGGGGTCATCTATCTTCATGCAATAATTACGAGGGGGGATCATCTGAAAAAGGACATCCGTCATGCAAAAAATTTTCTGGCAGCATTTTGTACGACGCTGATATTGATACTTCCTTTGCTTTTTATTGTCGGTGAGCGTTTTTTCAGACTTACGGGTTCTCCTCCCACGTACGGGGTGCTTGGACCAATACTGATCCAGGAAACGCTTATACGATTTTCAGGAGGTTATTCCTCGTTAAATGAGATTATTACTTTCATCTACCTCGTGCCGATGATTGGGGGACTTGTTTACCTGTATGCTAAGGACAGGAACAAGTGTCTCTTTTGTGCGATGTTTCTGATTCTGCCAATTGCGATCAGTGTTCTGATTTCCTCAAAGATGACGATGAATCCCCGATATCTTATCTATCTCCTTCCTGTTTATTTTACGCTCGTCGCCATGTCTTATCCCATCATATTTAAGCTTATTCCGAACCGGAATCTGCTATATCTCATCGTTATCCTCATTGGTGTTATAAACGCCCCACTTCTCGCAGAGTATTACTCCAGTTATTCAAAGGAGGACTGGCGGGGATTTGCTGGAATTGTTCAGTCAAAAACCCAGGATGGTGATGTGATCGTTCTTGTTCCAAGCTATATGTCTGCACCATTCAATTATTATTATTCCAATGTCACCGACAAAACGTTTGAATTTGGTGCAAACAACAGCACAGACCTTGAAAATATATACCAGCTGAAAGGAAACAGCAGCATTTTCTATATTGTAACCGGTGATATTTCAGCAATGAATCCAGAGGGCGATGCTCTTTTGTGGCTTTCAGAAAAAGCCCGACTCGAAACAGAACGTACTGGAATTTATCTGCTTTCCTCACATTAATGCCGAACGTATGTATAAAGCGTCAGTTTTCATTTTCTGGCATAAAGAAGGATTGAAACACCCAAACCCCATCGCTCAAATATCCGGTCCATTTTTTTCCCCGGTTCTAACAGTGCGTTCCTGTTGAAAAGTGCAAAAAGCGGGGATATAAAAAAGAGGGATTGGGTTCTGCTTTCTGAGAAATCAGAAAAATTACTTCGGAGACCGGACTCAGAAAAAAACCTTATATGGGTCTCTCCATAGTTCCGGCCTCTGCCAAACACATCCCAGAGGAATTCATAGATCCCCCAGACTGATTTATCATTAGGGGTTGTGATGACAACCGCACCACCGTGCTTCAGGACTCTGGCAATTTCATTAACAAGGTGTTGGGGGCTCTTAAGGTGTTCTATGATTTCCGCACAGATGATCTTATCTGCACTGGATGATTTGATAGGAAGGTATTGCGCATCTGCAACAATAAATTCAGCATCGGGAAGGGATCTTTCCCGTGCAAACCGAATCGCATTCAGGTTTACATCTATTCCTATGGCCAGGGAATACCCCTTATTCCCGATTTCTTTCATCTGCACCCCGCTTCCGCACCCGATATCAATGATCACGTCATGCTTCTCGACTGCCAGTGTATTCTTAATAACCTCGGTTTTTCTTCTCTGAAAATATCGCTGTACCAGCATGTCGGAATTAAAGGCTTTTTCGTCGATATCTCCCGGTATCGAATTGTAAAATGCAAAAAGGTTTTCGTTCTTGAGAGATTTTATAAAGAGCTCTTTCATGCCGATAATATCGATTCCTACCTCAACAAATCTGGTCATCAGGGCAAATGAGGTTGCAATTGTTGCGCTGATACCCATAGCGGTAAATACGAAAACAATGCCCGCCTCCTGTATTCCCCAACCGGCAGGTGTAAGCGGCATGAGTGAGAACAGGGTAAGCAACGGATTTAATAGAAGTGCATCAAGCGGCTTGAGAAAAAGCTGGTGCATTGAAAGTACAATCAGGTACCATTGAAGCCCTCTCAGAATCCAGCCTGCCAGCGTTATCGACAGAATAAATGCCGCATATTTCTGGATTGCATGGCTTTGCTCCCCAAAAAGCAGGATCTTTCTTAAGAATTCCCGCTTTAAAAAGAGATTTCTGACCCTTTCTCCAGGATACATGATGATAAAATATCCTGAAATTACCCCAAGAATAAGGAGGAATGTTATTATGACTGCATAACTGAACCGTTCAGCAAATATGTAAGAATAGACAAAATATGCGCCAAGGATGGCGACTATCATTTTAAAGGTAAGATCATAGAGATACGTGCTGGTAATGGTACTAATTCCTTTTTCCATGGGGACATCCCGTTTATTCAGGGCAAGCGCAACATAGAGGTACCCGCTCCGTGCAGGTGTAAAATCCGAAAGAAGCATCCCTGCCATATGAGAGAAAAAAACCAACCTGAATCGTATGTTCTCTCCAAGAGCGAAGAGAATTCTCTTTATCCGGTATGCCATTAGCAGGTTATTTAACAAATAACACAACCCTGCGAGAAGAATGAACCGAATATCAAGGTTGGTCAGGAGTGAAAAAGTAAGCTGGCAATCGATAGTACTGACAAGAAGCAACAATATTGCAATGGCGATAACGCCTTGAATAATACTGATTACGTCACTCCTTTTCATCAGATGTTATCCTTCTTTTAGTTTTCTGACTCGTCTGGCAGTTATCCGTGCAGGAATAGTTTCCATGCCCGGATGATATTGTTACTCTTCTTAGCGATGAGATTGTAATGGAGTATTGAACCACACTGGATAAGGAAATCATAGATAATCCTTCCCTTCAGCTTGCTTTGTCCGAACTCCCTGTCCTTGAAAACAATGGGGATCTCCTGTACCCGCGTCCAGTGAGCTTTCCCAAGGATTTCAAATCCCATTCGGAAGCCGCGGGGAGACAGGAGCGTACCTGTCAGAATATGTCGGTTTATCGCGAAAAATCCACTTCCCGAATCCTTAACATGAGGGATCAGGAGCCGACTGAGAAGTGCTGCACCTGATGAGAGCACCCTTCTTAGTACCGGCCAGTTAATTACTTCACCTCCTTTCACATAACGACTCCCGATTACCATATCATATCCTTCCTTTTTGAGGATATTGTAGAAAACCGGAATTTTTTCCGGGGGATGCGAGAAATCACAGTCAATGCACTGGACCAGTTCCGCTTTTGCGTTGATTATTCCATCGTAAATGGATGGGGAAAGCCCCGGGTTCTGTGTCCGGATGATAAGGCGGAGAAAAGGATGATCAGCCATCAGTTTTTTTACAATAGTGATAGTACTATCATATGAGCTGTCATCAACAACAAGAATTTCTTCAGTGATATCGTGTGCTTTACAGATGGCATCAACCGTGACTGCCATTTTTTCAATATTCTCCTCTTCATTAAATGTGGGAATTATCACGGTCAGATCATAGTGCATTAACGTCACCCGATTACCCTGTATTTTTAAATATCAAAGGGTTCGATTAAGGATATTTAAACAGGGATCTTTAATTCTGTCAAGAATTATGTGCCTCTTTTTTGTATAAACTCTCTTATTTCTAAACATCCTATGGATAACTATGTCCAATCTCACTATCGCTGTTCTTGCCCCCCCGGACTATGCAAAAGATCTGGGAAAGAAAGGCACAACCAGCGATATTACATTCTACAATCTGAAAAAAGGAGATGCAACCGTCACGTTCATTGAACCGACCCGGTATCCTGAAAAATTATCCTCGTTGTTTTATACAGTATCCCTTGCGGATCGTGTTGTCCTGGTGGTCGATGAAATCAACGCTACATTCGGTGAATGTGTGCTGATGCTCCAGTGTGCCGGTAAATCTAAAGGATATCTCATCCTTAAGAACTATCTCTCACCGGATCAGATTGCACCGCTTATCAAGGGCACGGTTCTGGAACATTACGAAGTAATTGAGGAGGACACCGTTGGCCTTCGCGAGAAATTGCTTGACATATCCGTAAAACAGACGGCTCACCAGAAATCACACGATACCACAGGAAAAGGGGCTGTTCCGGTTGATGCACATTTCAATGTGAAAGGAGTCGGCGTTGTTGTGCTTGGCAGTGTTGCACAGGGAAGCATCAAAAAACATGAAACTCTCAAAGTCCTCCCTACAGAAAAAACCGCCCAGATCCGCTCTATCCAGAAACATGATGATGATGCAGAGAACGCCATAACCGGTGATCGGGTTGGACTTGCCCTGAAAAATATTGAGTCAGAAGATCTTGACCGTGGCTTTGTCCTGACAAATGATCCGTCAATAAAATACGCAACCACCATTTCAGGAAAAGCCCAGCTCGTGAAGTACTGGCCTGCCCCACTCAGGGAAGGCATGGTACTATACGCCGGCCATTGGATGCAGTTCCTTCCTACACGTCTGGAAAAAATCACTGTAGAAGGCGACTGGAGGATGCCGACCATTACCCTGACTATGGAAAAAGCGCTGGTATACCCTCAAGGTGCACGTGTTGTTCTCCACTACCTTGAAGGTGGCAAACTCCGCGTTGTCGGTAGTCTTGTAATTTCGTAATTATTTTTTTGTACATTCTTTCTTTGATTTTCCATTTTTCCCCGTTTCCTAATAGCTTATTTAGTCGTAAGATTATCATTACAGTGATAATTATGGACATCATTGGATGGATTGTGCTGGGCGTTATAGCCCTTATAATTGTTGGACTGATATTCTGGGCTGTAGGCATCTACAACCGTTTCTACAGCCTGAAAAATTCCTCTGAAGCTACTCTAGGTCAAATCCGTGTTGCCATGAAGAAACGGCTGGACATGATCGACCAGCTGCTTGGTGCGGTAAAGAGTTATGCGAAGTTCGAGAAAGAAACCTTTGAACGCGTTACCGCAATGCGGGCAAGTGTAGCAACTGCCGGACCAGGCGATCTGAACAAGGTGGAAGCCGAGTCCCGTTCAATTTTCGGGCGCCTGTTAGCTGTTGCAGAGAATTATCCTGATCTGAAGACCAATACGACTGTCACAAGTCTCATGGATGCTGTGAAAGGAATTGAAGAAGAGATTGCCCGGCAGCGCTATACCTACAACAACATCTCGCAGGAGTTTAACACGATGATGGATACTATCCCCTCAAATATCATCGGACGACTAATCGGGTTTATCAAGCTTGAGTACCTGCAGTTTGAAGAAGCGATTAAAACGCCCCCGAAAATTGAGTTCTAGTGGGTAATTGCCGTGAGTGAAAAAAAACAACTGGCGGTACTCATTATCGCGAGTCTGGTCATTGGCATAGTCGGACTTGTCCTTGTCACTACAGTTCTGCCACTGTTGGAGGGCAATCTTGTGGTGGACTCATATGAGGCAGTCCTGTACGAAAACGGAATCCTTACCGAGAAATATACCTATGATGTCAGGACATCGGGCGAGTATCGCATGCTCTTTCGTTTTTGGGAAGCCCCGCTCACTTTTAGCACAAGTTCAAGTCCATCAGTGCAATTTGTTTCAGCAACCCCTCCATCCGGTACTATCGGCTATGCGAAAGATGAGGTGGGAAATGTAAACGTCATCGGTGGTGCGGAAGATAGTTCCATAAAAGCAACCATCAGAAATCTTGCCGAAACAAATGAAGTCGGAATTTACAAACCTGATTATTTCAATCAGGGAAAATATACCGTTTCCTATTCGTATATACTGCACCCTCCTGTTGAATACGACTCCACCACATCGCACCTTAACCTGAAATTCGCAGGACGGAGTCATATTCCGTACCGGAACGTCAGGATCACCGTGCCTGCGAGCAATGTCGAACAGGTCTTTGTGTATCCGCCGACGATGAACACTGAAAAGAACGGGGATACATACGTTATAACCGGTAATGTTGCGGAAAATGAAAATCTGGCGGTTGAATTGCTTACCCCCACTGACGGATTCCTTCAGTTACCAGGGTTCCGGAACGAAGTAACTGATCTCCGGGCAAAAACGACCTCAGCTGGTTTCTGGTATAATCTCCCGTATTTTGTGGCAA
The DNA here is from genome assembly GCA_964457995.1 of uncultured Methanoregula sp. Classification (GTDB taxonomy): domain Archaea; phylum Halobacteriota; class Methanomicrobia; order Methanomicrobiales; family Methanospirillaceae; genus Methanoregula. Next base: position 11,447 of record CAYWHL010000039.1, read on the forward strand.
ATTTGCTGAACATAATTGCCAAAGTCGCTGTGATCCTGGTCCCGGTCCTTTTGATTTTGACATATTACAGGTATGGCAGGGAGAAATCATTCACGGTTCCCGAATACCTGAGCACGATTCCTGATCCTTCGCTTAAGCCATGGCAGGTGAACCTGCTTTTCAAAGGTGATGCACTCGATTTCGATGAGGAGGGCTATTACGCCACTCTGCTTGATCTTCATCGGAAAAAGATCATTTCAATTACCGAAAAAGACGGGGGAAAGGGAATTGAAATCAGGTTATTATCCAGTGCGACGACCGATCCTTACGAGCAACGTGTGCTCGGTTTTATCGAACTTGTATCAGAAAATAACGTTCTGGATACTTCCAGAATCGAGGCACTGGCTCTCCGTGCACATACAAACAGAAGTGAAGAGGAAAAAGCGTTGAAATATCAACGCTCGCTCACTGATGTAACCAGAAGGGCGGACTCTTCTCTTGCTTCACGGTATATTGTTGATGGGCGGGAACATCTTGTCCCGCTTCTGCTGACGGGAATTGCATTTTTTGGTATTACATTGATCCTTGTTTTTGCTGCATCGATGCAGTTCTATATCCTCATCCCGGCAGTTGTTCTCTGGGGAATAGTTGTTCTGCAGACAGTTATTGCATTTATTGCCCCATCCACGCTTTTCGGGCATTGGAAAGACGACCGTTATAAAGAAAAACTTGAATGGAATGCTTTCAGCCGTTTCCTTTCCGACATGGCTATGATGCAGAAGTATGCCCCGGCAGATCTGTCGATGTGGGGCGAATGGCTTGTGTATGGTACCGCACTTGGTGTGGGAGACAAAGTGGAGCAGGCAATGAAGGCGCTCAATATTCGCATCGCGGAAACGGGTGTACCCCTGGGTGTAGTGGGCATGAATTATGCATTCCTCCCGCTTCTTCATTTCACACCACCAAGTCACGGGGGATCAGGCGGAGGCGGATTTGGTGGTGGCGGCTTTGGAGGCGGAGGCGGCTTTGGTGGTGGCGGTGCCGGGGGAAGATAAGGCCCCCGGTCTCACAAATTTCGAATAGTTATGATCATGAACAAATCGTAATCTGGCGACATATGGTTTGGATCTGATAGTAATTTTGGCAGTCATAGAATCTATAAATCCGCACAAACCATATGAATACCAAAAAAGGTATCTGATTATATGCAATATACGGAGGGTCAGCTTGGGAGGGTCTTTGTCGTGAGGATCGATGATGGCGAAGATATGTTAATATCACTCCGCCAGTTCATACATAACAAAGGTATCCATGCCGGCTCCATCCTTTTCCTTGGCGCCCTGATGAACGGGAGAATGGTAACCGGACCTGAAGAGCCGGTAATTCCTCCGGTACCTCATTTTGTTATGTTTGAGGGGGGTTGGGAAGTCTTTGGTGTAGGAACCATCTATCCGGGTGAAGGTGGTTCTCATATTCATTATCATGCTTCGGTGGGTCGTTCCGGGCATGCACTTACGGGTTGTCTCCGTGAAAAAGCAATAACATATCTTATTGTTGAAGTGGTTATTCTGGAATTTACCGGTCTTTCTGCACGACGCCAATTTGATAAAAAGACTCAGGTCCATCTTCCTGTCCTCGGAAAAGAAGAGGACACACCCTCTCCGAGTACAATTGATACAGCTGATGAAAGTAAAAATGAGGAAGAACCCGATGAGGATGAAAAATTTGATGATATGGAAGATCTGCCGGGAGGACTTGCAGAAATTATCCGGGACCTGACCGGCCGCCGACCATCATGAAGGGTCTTTTTAGTGAGCAGAATATTCGCCAGATTCTTTTTTCCTCCCTATGACAAACCAGCCGAAGTCTCTTCCAATGTCTGCTATCGAGCGGGATAAGCTTGGGATCCGGCAATTTGATATCATCCTGGTGACCGGGGATGCGTACGTAGATCATCCCTCTTTTGGGACTGCCCTGGTGGGAAGGGTTTTGTGGGATGCCGGTTTTACGGTTGGGATCATCGCCCAGCCCGACTGGAAAACTGCTGCGGATTTCACTGTTTTTGGGACCCCGCGCCTGTTCTTCGGAATATCTTCGGGAAACGTTGACTCCATGGTGAATAATTTCACTCCCAATCTTAAACGGCGAAGTGCGGATGTTTATTCTCCAGCCGGGATCCCTAAACGACCTGATCGTGCGACAATCGTCTATACTCATCGGGTACACGAATTATTCCCTCACACGCCGATTATCGTCGGGGGTATCGAGGCAAGCCTGAGAAGGTTTGGTCATTACGATTATTGGCAGGATCGCGTTCGTCAATCGATACTTGCGGACTCCCCGGCAGATCTTTTGATTTTTGGCATGGGAGAGAGGCAGGTAGTGGAAATTGCCCGGAGGCTTGCTTCCGGTGAAACCATTGAATCAATACGGGATGTCCGGGGTACTGCATTCACCATGGATCTTGCAGCATGGCGCAGTAAACGACCGGACGGGATCATCGAACTCCCCGGATTCACAGCGGTTGCGCAGGATAAAACCACATACGCTCGTGCATTTGCGATGCATTATCATGAGCAGGATCCCGTTCGTGGCAGGATAGTGGCACAACCTCACCCGAAGACTGTTGTCATCCAGAATCCTCCTGCGATGCCATTATCTACAAAAGAGCTCGATCGCATCTATGATCTGCCTTTCTCCCGCCGTGCACACTCTTCCTATACACAACCGGTCCCCGCACTTGAACCGGTGCAGTTTTCCGTGACGAGTCACCGCGGGTGCTTCGGTGCCTGCTCGTTCTGCGCCCTGACCCATCACCAGGGCAGGATTATCCAGTGCCGGAGCAGTGAATCTATCATCCGTGAAGTAATCCGCATGACCAGGATGCCGGAATTCAAAGGTATCGTGCAGGATGTCGGGGGTCCGACCGCGAATATGTACTGCCTCTCATGTGATCTCTGGGGAAAATATGGTGCCTGTCGGGAAAGACACTGCAGCCCGGCCTGCAAAAACCTGAATACGAGTCACCGGCATCAGGTTGAACTACTTAAAAAAATCCGTGAAATTCCCGGTGTTAAAAAGGTCTTCATTGGTTCGGGCATTCGCTATGATCTGGCGCTCGCAGATAGTTCCGGCTATCTTGAGATGATCGTAGATCATCATGTGTCCGGACATCTCAAGGTTGCGCCGGAACATATAGTAAAAAATGTCACGGATAGTATGAACAAACCCGGTCGTGAAGTTTTTGATCGGTTCTGCGAACGATTTGGATCATTGCAGCAAGGCAAAAAGAAACGGCAATACCTGCTGCCGTACTTCATGTCAGGACATCCCGGCTGTTCTATCAGTGATATGGTCGAGCTGGCAGTCTATATCCATGACCACCAGCTCTATACTGAGCAGGTGCAGGACTTCACGCCGACACCAATGAGTGTTTCAACCTGTATGTATTATACCGGTCTCAACCCTTTCACCCTGGAACCGGTTCACGTACCGAAGGGCCATGAAAAGAAGATTCAGCGTGCACTTATGCACTATAGTGATCCCAATAACAGGAAATTAATTGTTGAAGGAATCAAAGCTGCGGGAAGAACTGATCTTATCGGGAATGGCAGGCAGTGCCTCATACCTGCTGATGACCGCAACACTAACCAATATGCATTAAAACACAGTAAAAACGAAAAAAGAAAATGATACACCCGCTTTTTGCAGATAGCCCACATTCCGCAGTAAGCGATTTAAAAATAATATTTTTCATAGGGACCTCCAA
>CAYWHL010000040.1:0-15036 GCA_964457995.1 uncultured Methanoregula sp.
CTCCCGATTGTTCCGTATTTTATCCGCCGCGGAATTGTTGTCGGCCATCGCGACTACCGTCAGATCGCATCTGCGATACGCAACCGCACCCCTTTTCATGTCCTCACGGGATTCATGCCGAGCGGCCACCCTCATCTCGGCCACCTGATGGTGATGAAAGAAGTGGTCTGGCATGTCGAGCAGGGAGGCAACGGTTATGTGACGATCGCTGACCGGGAAGCGCATGCGGTCCGCGGGATGTCATGGGAAAAGTGCACGGAGTACGGGAAAGAGTACCTTGCCTGCCTTTATGCACTGGGGTTTGAGGGACAGACCTATTTCCAGAGTAAAAATGAACGGTTGAAAGATCTCGCATTTGAAGCGGCAACCAAGGTGAATTTCTCTGAACTGACAGCAATTTATGGTTTCTCACCCGAGACGGATCTCGCCCATGCTGACAGTGTAATCATGCAGGTTGCAGATATCCTGTATCCCCAGATCGATCGCGAACCGGCTCCTACGGTTGTACCGGTTGGTATTGATCAGGATCCGCACATACGGCTCACACGGGGTGTCGCCCACAAACTCCGCATGTTCACTGTCGAAGAGCGCCATGGCTACATAAGCGTCCGGTCAAAGAACGCACCGGAACAGGCGCTTGACGCGGTAAAAGCAGCGTTTCCGCATGCAAAGAAGTACGAAGGCCATGTGGATATAAAAGGGGCTCAGTGCGCTGACGTTGCTGCCAAAGTGCGGGAGATCGAGCGGGTGCATGGGGGTTTTGCCTTCTACACGCCTTCGTCCACCTACCATATTTTCATGCCGGGACTTACCGGTGGTAAGATGTCCAGCAGTATCCCTGAAAGTGTAATCTCGTTTTATGAGCCTGAAGCGACGATAAGAAAGAAGGTGATGAGCGGGATTACCGGCGGAAAAATGACCCGGGAGGAACAGAAGCGTCTTGGAGGCGAACCGGACAAGTGCTCCCTGTACCTGCTCAATCTTTTCCATATGGTTTCAGATGATGCTGAGCTTGCAGAGATTCGCAGGAAATGCGTTTCCGGGGAGATCATGTGCGGTAACTGCAAGAAGGAGACGGCGGAACGTGTGGTTGCATTCCTCAAAGACTTCAGGGAGAAGATGGACGCAGCGGCAGATAAGATCGAGGTGTAAAATGGCGGAACTGACACAGAATGAGAAACGGCTGCTGGCGTTACTGGAAAAAGAACACCAGGGGGATGCCCCGCATCTTGCCACGATGCTGGATACAACACCGGAAGCCGTAGTACAATGGGCACACCTTGCAGAAGACACGGGGCTTGCCACCGTTGAGCGGCTTGTGACAAAGGAGTTCGTATATACGGACGAGGGAAAAACCTACGCAAAGAACGGCCTCCCCGAGACGCAGCTCTTCCGCTTCATCCTGCCGGAAACAACGCTTGCCGATCTCCAGAAGCATGAGGCGTTCAGGATCGGGTTTGGCCAGCTGAGAAAGAAGGGGCTTGTAAAAGTTGACGGCTCCTCAGTTGTAAAAATACCAGGAGCCTCCACCGACGCAGATGAAGCCGCCCTCAATAACCCGTCTGCTGCTGACCCCAGGACAAAAGAACTGATCAAGCGCGGGATCCTGCAGGAGTCCGAGACGGTCCGGTACGCGATTGCGATCACTCCCTCAGGGCTTGCGCTCGCCAAAAAAGGCCTCGACCTCCGGGAGGAGACCGGCACCCTCACCCGTGAGCAGATCCTTACCGGTGCATGGAAAACCGCAAACCTCCGCCGGTATGATGTTGCAAAACTCCCCAAGCGCGTCTACCCGGGCAAGACCCATCCGTACCAGCGTCTCATTGAAGAGATGCGCCAGATACTTCTTGAGATGGGCTTCACCGAGATTTACGGAGATATTGTCCAGAGTTCGTTCTGGAACTTCGACGCGCTCTTTCAGCCGCAGGACCATCCGGCCCGTGAGATGCAGGACACGTTTTATTTAAATGAGGAGGCACCCCTCCCTGCAGGCTGGGAAAAAGTACGGGACATGCACGAGCGGGGAGGCGAGACCTCCTCGAACGGCTGGGGTGGAACATGGGACAAAAAGAAAGCGGAACAATGTGTGCTGAGAACCCACACCACAACCCTGTCCATCCAGCATCTTGCAGCGAACCCAAATCCTCCGGTGAAAGCGTTCTGCATCAGCCGGGTATACCGGCGTGAAGCAATCGACCCGACACACACCCCGGAGTTTGAACAGCTCGAGGGGATTGTCATGGATAAAGGAGTTTCGTTCCGTCATCTCCTCGGGTACCTTAAGGAATTTTATGGACGGATGGGTTTTGAGGATGTTCGGTTCCGGCCGGCATATTTCCCGTATACGGAACCGTCCGTTGAGCCGGAGATTTACGTCGACGGGCTGGGGTGGATTGAGATGGGGGGTGCTGGTATTTTCCGCGAGGAGGTTACTGCACCATGGGGTATCACCTATCCTGTGCTTGCGTGGGGACTTGGCGTGAGCCGCGTGGCTATGCTGAAACTGGGGTTAAAAGATCTCCGTCTCCTCTACCGGAGTGATATTGAGTGGATACGGGAAAGCCCGGTTCACCGCGAAGAAAAGGTAACAAAAGGAGCGAAATAATGGCAATAATCGGACTCCCCTACAAGTACCTTGAACGGCTCACCGGTACAGATAGGAAAACTATCCTCGCACGATTGCCGATGATCGGTTCTGAAGTCGAGCGGCAGGAAACGGACCATGCGGATGTGGAGTTCTTCCCTGACCGTCCTGACCTCTTCTCAGTGGAGGGGGTTGCCCGTGCAATGAGGGGTTTTCTCGCCATTGAAACCGGGCTTCCCCGCTATGCAGTAAAATCGTCGGGGATTAAATTCACTATTGACCCAAACCTCAAAACGATCCGGCCCTGCCTCGGCTCAGCAATTATCCGGAATGTTTCGTTTGACGAGGAGTCGATTCTCTCCATCATGGGGTTGCAGGAGGCGCTTCACTGGGCGGTGGGCAGGGGCAGGAGCAAGGTTGCGATTGGCATCCACGACCTCGATACGATCAAACCCCCGTTTCACTATATCGCATCGCCACGCAGCCGGAAGTTCATTCCGCTGGACTTTGAACGGGAACTTTCGATGGACGAGATTCTTGTACAACACCCGAAAGGAAGGGACTATGCAAAGATCGTCAAAGACTTCCCGCTCTTCCCGCTCATTATCGATAACGAAAACAATGTCTGTTCGTTCCCGCCGATTATCAACGGGGAGCGGACACGGGTAACAACAAGTACCAGAAATATCCTGCTGGATACCACCGGCACAGACAAAAAAGCGGTGCAGGTTGCAGTGAATATCATATGCACCGCGATGGCAGAGGCAGGAGCTGCCGTCGAGAGCGTTGTGATTGAGGGTGTGCAGACACCTCTGCTCGCGCCCGTGGAGCGGATTGTCAGTGTAAGGGAATGTTGCGACCTGATTGGTGTTGAACTCCCGGCCACAGAGATAGCAAACCTTCTTGAGAAGATGCGTTTTGGTGCGCAGCCGGTTGGCAGGGATACGGTAAAGGTGCAGGTACCCTGCTACCGGGCCGATATCATGCACGACTGGGATATCTTTGAGGATGTGGCAATCGCGTACGGTTACGACAAATTTGCCGTTGAGATATCACCAACGTTTGCGATTGGAAGGGCACACCCGGTATACACCATTGCCGCGCAGGTTCGTGGAATCCTTGCCGGGCTCGGGTATCTTGAGATGATGCCGTTCACGCTGACCAACGAGCGGGTTCTTTATAATGCCATGCAGCGGGAACGATCGTCCCAGGTACTTTCGTTGATGCGCCCAATCAGCGAAGAACATACCGTTGTCCGAACCGACATTCTTCCTCTCCTGCTGGAGATGCTCCAGGTAAATATACCCCGGGAACTCCCGCAGCGTCTCTTTGCGACCGGAGATGTCATAGAGAATATGAGAACTACGCAAAGACTCGCTGCGGCGAGCATTCACCTGAATGCGGATCTCTCCGAAGCGTATGCCTGTACCGATGCCGTGCTTCACGAACTCTCTATTACCTATATTGTTCAGGAATCAAAAGACCCGGCGTTCATCGATGGCAGAAGAGGGGATATTATTGCTGGCGGGAAAAAAGTCGGGATTTTTGGAGAGATACACCCCGCCGTGCTGAATGCCTTTGAACTGGAGCATCCTGTAGCGGCGTTTGAGCTCGATCTCAGAGCCGTACCGGGATACCCCGCCCTCTGAGATACTCTTTTACATCACGGACAGTAAATTCACCGTAGTGGAAGATACTCGCGGCAAGACAGGCGTCTGCCTTTCCTGCAGTAAAACCTTCATAGAAGTGTTCCAGAGTACCTACACCACCGCTTGCGATGAGGGGAATTCCTGTTGCATCGGATATGGCCGCTGTGATGGGGATATCAAAGCCATTCTTCGTGCCATCGGTCTCCATGCTGGTGAGCAGGATTTCCCCGGCCCCCCGCTCTTCTGCCTCTTTTGCCCAGGCAATTGCATCGATACCGGTAGGTTTACTTCCTCCATAAATAACCACTTCGTACCAACAGGTCTTCCCATTTGGAAGCTGGACTGGTATCGCATCAGGATTATGTGAAAGGTTCCTGCGCACATCTATGGCAACAACGATACATTGTGTGCCAAACGACTCAGCGGATCGGGTGATAAGAGCAGGATCGTGCACTGCACTTGTGTTAATACTCACCTTATCCGCACCCGCACGCAGGATCTGCTGGATGTCGTCAAGTGAGCGGATGCCACCGCCAACGGTCAGCGGCAGGAATAGCTTGTCTGCTGCCCGCTTGATCAGTTCGACAATGGTGCCGCGTTTCTGTTGGGAGGCGGTGATATCCAGAAAGACAACTTCATCCGCACCCTGCTCGTTGTAGCGTTGTGCAAGCTCGACCGGGTCTCCGGCATCACGGAGCGAAACAAAATGTGTCCCTTTGACAACCCTGCCATCCTTGAGGTCAAGGCAGGGGATTATACGTCGTGTGAGCACCATAGGTTAATCTTGGCGTGCAACCCCTATCTACGTTTCCCTATACCGTAAGGAATGTATTGCTGGAATGGAATTTTTGGGAGTTATTATGTAACTTGGCGTGCCTACTCATAGGGTACATTAGTATCCGGGAAGGTGCAGGTAAAGCACCCCCGGGAAGGAGTATCATGAGTACAGGACTGCTTAAGATCGAATGGGCTGCACAGTATATGCCGGTGCTTGCAGCTATAAGAAAAAGATTTGTGAAGGAAAAACCATTTGCCGGTATGACTATTGGGATGGCACTCCATGTTGAGGCTAAAACCGCAAACCTTGTCTCCGCACTCGCTGCCGGGGGAGCTGAGGTGCATATTACCGGCTGCAATCCTCTCTCGACGCAGGATGATGTTGCCGATGCACTTAATGCAGTAAAAAACGTCCACTGCTATGCAAAACGTGCCTGTACTGTCGAAGAATATTATGCAGCGATTAACCTCGTTCTCGATGCAAAGCCGGTCATAACAATCGATGATGGCATGGATTTAATTCACTACATTCATACAAAACGACGCGATCTTCTCAAAAAAGTCATAGGAGGTTGTGAGGAAACGACGACTGGTATCCACCGGCTCCGTTCGATGGCAGCGGAAGGAAAACTCCGGTTTCCCGTTGTTGCAGTCAATGATACTCCAATGAAACGTTTCTTTGATAATGTTCATGGGACCGGGGAGAGTGCGCTTGCATCGATAATGATCACCACAAATACCCTGATTGCCGGAAAGTATGTAGTTGTTGCCGGATACGGGTATTGTGGTCGCGGGCTGGCGAAAAAGGCCCATGGCCTTGGAGCAAAAGTCATTATTACCGAGATTGATCCGCGCCGGGCACTTGAGGCACATATGGATGGTTTTCATGTCATGATCATGGACGAGGCAGCAGCATATGGTGATATCTTCATCACTACTACCGGCAATATCGGTGTTATGAACGGGAGACATTTCAAAATCTTAAAAGATGGTGCGATTTTATCAAATGCCGGGCATTTCAATGTTGAGATTGATATCGACTGGCTTCACAGGCATGCGGAAAAGGTAATACAACGTGAAGGTATTGAGACATTCTTTTTGAAAGGAAAAGCGGTTCATGTCCTTGCAGAAGGACGACTCGTTAATCTTGCGACTCCCAAAGGCATGGGACACCCGATTGAAGTGATGGACCTGAGTTTTGCTCTCCAGGCACTCTGCACTGAATATATCGCAAAGTTCGGTGGGACTCTCAAAGGTGGCGTCTATGATGTCCCGCAGGAGATTGATGAACAGGTTGCCAACCTTAAACTCTCATCGCTTGGAATCTCCATAGATGAGATGACAGAAAAGCAGAAGAAATATCTCTGCAGCTGGGACATCGGAACATAATCTACTGTCATACCTCTTTTGGTTACCCTTCGCGTGCAGCGTACAGGTATTCCTGTGCATATCCGCAATACTCACCGAAGTGACTTTTTGCAAACCGTCGTATTATGTCATATTCCTTTCTCGTGAGCGCCGAACCGGTATTCAGGATTTTTATATAGTTGTGTTGCATTATCCGGCGAATCCAGACATCCACCGGGAATGCCTCGTATTTCTGGAAGGCAAAGAGAAGTATGCAGTCAGCAGCCTTGGGTCCTACCCCCGGGAGTTTCATCAGTTGGCGGCGTGCATCCTCATAGGGTAGTGCAGTGATGGTATCCTCCCACTTTCTGACATCAGTAATCTTACAGGCTGTATCAAGGACATAAGGAGTACGGTAACCCAGCTTGCAGTCGGTGATTGCATGCCCTCCGGAACATGAGATGGTGGAAGGATCGGGAAAAGAGAAATAGGTCTTCTCTTCAAAAGTAATTTCTTTCCCGAACTGTTGTGCAATAAATGCAATCCGGCGACGGATCATGGGAATATTGGAGTTGGTCGAGCAGATGTAAGAGATGAGGCACTCCCATTTCGTCTGCCGGATCAAACGGAGTCCGGTACATTGATTAATCGCAGCATGGATGAAGGGATCTTGGTCGATGGATGTCAGGATGGGGCGGAGATCTACGTCAAGGGAAAAATACTTAATAATCAATGACGATGGCGCGCCTTTAAAAGAAAGCCGGTTATCATCCTGCCGTATCCTGATTACCCTGTTTCCCACGACACCATACCACCATCCATCATCGGTTCGATCCCATCGGAACACCTGTCCGCAACCGAGTGTCTGATCGAGCGAAAAGTGCTGGTTATGAGAGAGGATTATACGTGGCATGATCCACCCTGTTGTCTATGAACATCTGTTATTAATTCATGTATGGCATATCTGGTAATCAAAGCAGGCGCTCATAGCAAGCAGTCAGACGTTTTTTTGTAATTGAGATGTATATAAATTTAAAAAGCACTTTCAAATCACAACGAATAGCCTTTTAATATATAAATCAATAGTTCTTTTCATGGAATTAACGCAAACTCTCAAAACATTTATTGAAGAGGGACAGGATTGGGAGCGAAAGAACACTTCAGTAAAAGGTGTTTCCATTATCAGACTCCCTGCAACAAAGAACCGGGCTGCATCTCTTGCAATAGATATCAACCCGATAGGTGAACACGGTCTTCCCATGAAGAAAAAGGGCATCATGATCATGAATGCCGCTGAGCTTGCTGCATTCAAAGTGGTTTTCGCAAATGAAAAAGTCGACAGTCTTATCAAAGCACTTGAAGAGGTCCTTCCGGAACGAAAGGCAGCTGCAAAATCTTCAAAATTCGATGTTGTTCAAATATAGCATGATAAATTTTGACTTAAAGGAAAAAGAGGGATTTTATGAAGAAATGGCTGGTGGTATTCGGACTTTTTATTGCTATAATGATGGTATCCGGTTGTCTTGGTTCGAAAACCCCCCCCGTATCACACCCCCCGGCACCTGCTGTGTTGGTTGATTATTACCGTACTGAAGGCTTTGCCGGCTTTAATGATCGTTTAGTCATCTTTGACAACGGTGTTGTTGTTATATCTGGTAAGAATGTTAACTACGAAATTGAGCTGAACCAGTCGGACATTGATAGGATAATTACGCTCTTTGATCAGGCACAGTTCGCTAAGCTGGAAGGGAATTATTCAGCCCGGCCTGGCAGTGTCGATTTAATTAAATATTCGATAAGTTACGAAAAAAAGACGGTGAACACCGAGGACACCGCGATACCCCCGTCACTTAAACCGGTAATTGCTGAATTGAACCGGATCGTGGGAATGGGTGCCAGTAATGAACCCCCCTCTCTCCTGGCAGCAAATCTGCCCCGATGAATATTTCCCTTTTATTATCCTTTTTTGTCTTCCCTTTCCTGTTCAAAATATCCGGATGGGGAAACATTCTTTTAAGAAATAATGAGCAATACCGAATAAGCTGCAACATGGGGAACATCGATGACTGTCGGGAACGTGAGGAAAAAAGGATATTTTTTTACAATAAAAAAGGATTATTTTTTTTCATACAGGCATGACTGGATATCCTCTCCGAGTTTTCCGATTGCATCCGCCCGGCATCGCCGGCAGTGGCGCATTTGTTTGACATATTTTGCGCATTCATCCTGCATTTTACGTTTCATCTCAGGAGTTGGCGGAGTGATGTTGGCAAACTTGTACTGTGCAATAAGAGGAATGACGTTAAAGGTATAGACCCCCATCTCGCCAACCTTTTTCGCAATCTCCGGTATATGTTTGTCGTTGATGCCCGGAATATAGACCGTATTGATCTTCACGATCATATGTCGCTTTACTGCCTCTTCGATGCCCTTAAGCTGCTGGGCGAGAATAATTTTTGCACCTTCAATTCCTGTATACCGCTTTCCTTTGTAATTAATAAACTCGTAAATCTTTGCGCCGATCTCGGGATCAACAGCGTTCAGGGTAACGGTTACATTTCCGACATCGTATTTCTCGAGCAGATCGATCTTTTCCGGGAGCAATAATCCGTTTGTACTGATACACTTGATGACATTGGGGTACTGCTCATGAAGGCGGCGGAGTGTTTCGAACGTTTCTTCATTTGCAAGCGGTTCACCCGGCCCGGCAATCCCGACAACTTTGATATAATTGTATTTGTCTACAACTTTTTTGACCAAATCCATGGATTCATCAGGACTGAGCACCTTTGTTGTAACACCGGGACGGCTCTCGTTTACGCAGTCAAAATCCCGGATACAGTAATTGCACTGGATATTGCATTTGGGTGCAACCGGAACATGACACCGCCCGAATGTGTGGCATGCCTTTTCTGAAAAACAGGGATGTTCCTGGATTTTGCGCATCTGCGCCGGATCCCACTGGACTTTTTTACCAGCGACATCTGCAACTCTTACCTCATCAGACATATTCAACACCACTACGTGCGTTGTGAATGTATAAATAAAGTACAATTGTGATAGAGACATTCAAATCAATGACTATACGAAAAGAATTGATGATTATAAAGGCAGGATCCTTAAACGGACAGAAATAATATCGTTCCTACACATCTCACTTAACGAAAGATAACAACTTAACTGCTCTACCCGCATGTGCGCATGAGTCAATTGTATATGGTTTACCTGATTATTGTATATTCGACTGATATGAAGAAATCTGAAAAAATCAAGGGAAAAGAAGCTGTAGCCGCACGCAAAAAAAAGCAGGTCATGTATGGAATACTGGCGGCAGCGGGAATCGTTATTGCTGCAATCATTTTGTTTGTAATGTTCAACCCGTTTGTCGCTAAGACGGGTGACACGGTTGAAGTATATTATACGGGAACACTGGATAATGGGACGATTTTTGACACAAACGAAAATGCAGCACCATTGACTTTTACGCTGGGGGAAGGTATGGTTATTCCGGGTTTTGAAGAAGCCGTTGCCGGTATGTCGGCAAATGAATCAAAGACCATAAGGATCCCCTCTGAAAAAGCCTATGGATCCTATAATAATTCCCTTATTCATACCGTGAACCGGTCGGCATTTCCTGCTAACGTAACACCAGTTGCCGGCCAGTATTACTCAATAAAGAGAATCACCGATGGCACGATCAGTTACGTAAAAATAATAAATGTTACACCGTCAACGGTCACGTTTGACGAGAACCATGAACTGGCGGGGCAGAATCTGACCTTTTCGATCAGGCTTGCCGGGATCAATCAAAAATAGTGATTATTTGGGGACTCTCGAGCAACGTTGAATAAAAACCTGAAGGCTCAACAAAAATTTTTCTCCTGCCACGTTGTGCTCCTCCAAAAATGCGATAATTCCGGGACGTACGCACGTGGCACTACGGGTGAAGGCTTGACCGTATCTCAAATAAGCCCGAAAAAACGCTCCTTTTGGCAAACGGACGAAGGTATTTTTTTGGTTCAGTAAAAACAGTGTCTACGCTTACAAAAAATACGGATTAAAACGATTATTTTCCTTATTGGGCTGATTTGCAGGGATTTTGACCTGTCAATTTAGCGGTCTTACAGCAGCCCCTTTTTTTCGCTGGATAGGTAGCACGGTCAAAGGGAAAAGAACACCTGTTTTCGGGATAGATCATTCCGGCTAGGGACCTCAGGGGACCTGCTCTCCCCAAAACTCACTTCTCCATCGGAGACTATCTTCCAGGGTGAGGGTCATGGCCCTCATTTAGTGCCATATTTACGGAATTCCAGCACACATATTTTGGGAAACTTCAGAATGTGCTCCGTTCGGCGAGATTCGGCATAAAGTGGGCTCCGAAATGTACGCTAATAGACGCTTTTGGATGGCCGATCGTTTGCTGGATGGGCTAAAGTAGGTGGAAAGTGAAATGAAGGGCTGTTTTGGGGGATCGGGATTTTTGGATTTTTCAGGAGAAATTGACTTTATTATGAGCCTGAAAAATTACTCCCACAAACCCTTTTGGATGGCGAAACTCCGATCAGATTACCTGGAGTTCGTCGAATGTGGAAAAATCCCTGTTTTGATTCAAAACGTTTTTTAATACCGTTAAAAATTCCTCAGCAAATACTGTTTACGGTTCACACTGAACCAGGAGCTACCACAACTATGCCAGATTTCAGACAGAACTCACAGACCAAAAATGCGGTTCGCATTCTTGCGAGCCCGATTGCAGACGTGGCGGCGTTCAATCTGATCGTCCAGTCGGTTATCGCCGACAACCCGTTTGGATGTGTAGAATATATGACCGCTGGAGAGAACCATGCAGGATTTATCATCCACCTCACCCCTCCCTATCTGAAATGCTCCTGTAACCGCCGGACTTTTATGACATAAAAAAAATTGGCTACCTGACCGAATGCGCCACCATCTGAGCGAAAAAACCTGCCAATACAATTACAAAAACAAAAAATACAACAACAGCCGTTATGATAATCGCCAGAATGAAGAATATGATCATATGAGCGGTTTTCGTCGGTTTGAATGGTATATGCCCGGCATTCATTTTTTTGCTGTTGTGTAAGCATCATAGAGCCCGAACAGCCAGACAAGTAATCCCGGGATAAAGAGAAGAAAAGATCCAACAAGTATCCCTAAAAATATAGCAACGCCTTTTGCCGTATCTCCATTGTATACCTGGCCTAATCCCGGAATAAAAAATGAACATAAGGTTGCAACCCACGGGCTTTTCTCTTCACTATGTACCAAATCTGATTTTTTACTATCAACGGGTGCCGGGTAATTTATTTGAGAACCACACTCATTACAAAATTTTATGTCAGGATTAGGCAAATTTGCCCCGCAGTTCGGACAAAATTTTGGCATACTGTTTCACTATTTTTTACACCGATAAACGTTCTTGTTTTTGGTCTACTGGAGAAGGAACTGAAGATTGTATTTTAATGGCCATAAAGAGAGTATTTTTTTAAAAACTTTATGTATTAAAACAGATTTTCCCCAAAAAAACATGGGCCCGGCCGGATTCGAACCGGCGACCTCCGCCGTGTAAGGGCGACGTCATAACCAACTAGACCACGAGCCCGGTCTCTTACTAATGTTTCCCTGCACCCTATTAACATTGTTGCTGTCCTCCAAACGACGTCCTTTGATCTTTCATAAAGAATGATAATGGGAACAGGTATCAGGAAGGCAGAATGAAAATGACAGAAAAAAAGAGGTTAATTTGTTATTCTTTCCTGAGTTTGATATCGATGGCGTATTTTTCTGCATTTTTATCAGCTATTGCCTGAATGGCAGCGATTTCGGCATCCTGTCGGGTCGGTTTGAACAGGTGACGGAACCGTTTCTGGGTCTTGAGATACTCTTCAACCGGTTTGCGGACGACCTTTTTTACTTTTACTACTTTTCCATTGACCATTTCAAAATTGACCCAGAGTCCTGTCTCTATTGCCAGTTTGCCAACAGCAATGGTCTTCGCTCCCTCAAAGCCCCACCCGGTACTACAGGGTGCATGGACCTGAATGTAGCAGGGACCTTTGGTATTGATCGCCATCTCTACTTTTTTTATGAGATCGGCAGGATACGCTATTGAAGCAGTTGCAACGTATGGAGCGCCATGTGCTGCCAGAATCTGCGGCATGTCCTTTTTCGGACGTTTGTTGCCAAATGAGCATTTACCTGCTGGGCTTGTTGTAGTACTGGCATCGTACGGTGTTGCAGCGGAACGCTGGATGCCGGTGTTCATGTAAGCTTCATTGTCGTAGCATATGTAGGTAAAGTCATGACCTCGTTCAAAGGCACCGCTGATACAGATCATACCGATATCGAAGGTTGCCCCGTCACCTGCAATGATAATTACTTTCTCTTTCCTTCCTTGTTTTTTGAGTGCCGCTTCGATACCGGATGCTACTGCTGCTGTATTTTCAAAGAGGGAATGAATCCACGGTACCTTCCAGGCTGTCTCGGGGTAGGGTGTGGAAAACACCTCCATGCATCCTGTGGATGAAACAATAATGGTATCCGGGCCGGCAGCTTTTGTTACCAGTCTTGCCACCAGTGCAGCACCACATCCGCCACATGCCCGGTGTCCGCAGTCAAACAATTCAAGGGTTTTATCGACCATTTCAGAGCACCTCCCTGCGTAATCCATAAAACATGTCGCCCTGCCCCTTTTCGAGGAGCCCGACAATTGCTTTGATGTCTTTCTTCCGGACATCTCTTCCGCCAAGACCTAGGATATAATCCTTCACCGGTATGCCGGAACTATAGAGTGCGTCCTTGACTTCAAGTGCAACTGCACCTTTAGCGCCAAGTGAAATGTTTTTGTCAAGCACGGCGACTCGTTGTACATGGGAAAGTGCTTTTGCAACCTCTTCCAGGGGGAACGGGCGGAAGACCCGGATTTTGAGCAGGCCGACTTTTTTGCCCTCTTCACGCATCTCATCGATTGCGTCCTTGGCTGTACCGCAGATTGAGCCCATTGCTACAATCGCCGTATCTGCATCTTCAAGACGGTAACCTTCGACCATTGCACTATAATCCCTCCCAAACATCTGGCCGAATTCCTTTCCTCTCTTTTGGATGATTGCTTTTGATTCTTTCAGGGCCCGATCCACTTCGTACCGGAATTCAAGATAATAATCCGGTGTGGCATACATACCAAAACTGATCGGATCAGCAGCATCAAGCCGTTCGTAGGGTGAAAATTCCGGAAGGAATCGATCTGCATCCTCCTGCGAGAGCGTATCAATGGGTTCATAGGTATGAGAAAGAATGAAGCCATCAAAGCAGACAAATGCGGGGAGCAGGACGGAATGGTCTTCGGCAACACGATATGCAAGGTAGTGCAGATCGGTTGCTTCCTGGTTATCCTCAGCATAGAACTGAAGCCATCCTGCATCCCTGAGAGAGATTGAGTCCTGCTGGTCATTCCAGATTGAGAGGGGTGCGCCCATTGCCCGGTTGGCAATGGACATGACTATCGGGAGGCGCATACCTGCAGCGTTAAAACATACCTCAAACATCAGGGCAAGACCCTGTGACGTTGTTGCTGAATATGTTCGGGAACCTGCCGCGCTTGCACCAACACAGGCAGAGAGCGCAGATAATTCATTCTCGACTGTAATATATTCCGCATCCAGCTGACAATTTGCCACCATTTCAGCGAGTGCTTCGACAATGTGTGTCTGCGGGGTGATCGGATATGCAGAGATCACCTGAGGACGACAGAAACGAACTGCATCTGCCACCGCATGCGATCCTTCGGTTATCTCCATCATCTACTTTTCCTCCAGTATCATTGTAATTGCGCCACCCGGGCATTCTTCGGCGCAGATCCCACATCCCTTGCAGTAGGTATAGTCAGGTGCCACGAAATCATCTTCTGTTTCATGAACGCATCCTTCTGGACAAAGCGTTATGCACAACCCGCATTTCGTGCATTTTTCCTTGTCAAAGACCGGTTTGAAGACACGCCACGAACCGGTTTTATTGTCACGGGATTTCCCCGGTCGTGCCCTGCATCCAACGCTCAGTGCCATTATGCCGCCCCCTTGATGGTATTGTATGCCTGCCGGGCAGCTTCGATATTCTTAAGCGCGAGCTCTTTTGGGAAACGATGGTTGAGCGCATTTTCCAGCGCGGAGAATTTTATCTCTCCTGTTGCAGCAGCAAACGCTCCCATAAGCGTTGTATTGGTGATAGGAAGACCAATAGTTTTCAATGCAATGGTGGTTGCATCGATAGTGATCAATTTCACACCTTCAGGTACCTTGTAATCGGGTATTTTTTCTGTGTTCACGATCACAATCCCGCCCTTTTTTACACCTTGGAATACATTCACATCCCTGATCAGGGTGCTGTCCTGAACAATGATATAGTCCGGCTCATACACCTGACTCCGTTTCCGGATTATTTTATCATCAAATCGTACAAAAGCCTGAACGGGTGCCCCCCGCCGTTCGACACCAAATGCCGGGAAGGCCTGGGCAAAAACGCCCCCCTCGAATGCAGCAACGGCAATTAATTCAGCAGCCGTGACGGACCCCTGCCCGCCCCTGCCGTGGATACGTAGTTCTCTCAAGGAAAATCCCCATTATTCTTACATGATTAATCGATATAAATCTACAGATCTATATC
>CAYWHL010000041.1:0-15025 GCA_964457995.1 uncultured Methanoregula sp.
AATAAAGGAAAAACCATGATCGTTGTGCTCGGTGGTGGCCCGGCTGGAAGAATTGCATCGATCCGGCTCGCTTCCGGGGGAAAAGAAGTTTATCTTATAGAGAGCGGGGGGATCGGAGGTCAATGCCTTCATTTCGGATGCATGCCGGTCTGTGCGCTGAATGATACCGCCCGGCTGATCCATTCGGCACAAACATTGCATAATCTGGGAATTATTGATTCCATTCCGAAAATCAATTTTTCAAAAATTATTTCAGAGATGCATGCAATCCAGGAAAAGATCGCTTCCGTTCTTGATGCCGAGACCAAAGCTGCCGGTGTGCAGATAATCTATGGAAAGACCGGCAGGCTAAAAAATACAAAGGTATTTGCCGGTGATGAGCAGATGGACGCGGATGCCATCATTGCCGCCACCGGGTCCCGGCCTAATATCCCAAGTATCCGGGGTATCGATCTGGAGGGGGTGTATACTCCGCATACCCTCTTTAACAAAAAAGATCTCCCGAAAAAAATTGTGATTATCGGGGGGGATGTGATGGCTGCAGAATTTGCTTACATTTTTTCCATGTTTGGCAGCGAAGTAACCATTCTGAGCCGAAGTACTTTTCTTAAAAACGCAGATAAACATCTCCGTGCCATTGCAATCAGGCAGCTTAAGGGTGTGAATATCAGAGAATATATAAATGTACAGTCAATTGAAGGGGGTTTTGAGGTGCATTCACTCAATATCCGGTCCTCTGGTAAAGGAGAGAGCCTCGATACTGATGCGGTTCTCCTGGCAGCTGGACTTGTTCCACGCTCTGATATGCTGGACGGCATTACCAAAGGACCTGTCGGTGAAGTGATTGTCAATGAGCGGATGCAGACCAGTGTGCCGGATATCTATGCCTGCGGGGATGTTACCGGGCCTCCATATCTTACTCCGGTAGCACGCTACCAGGGAATTGTGGCCGCTGATAACATACTCGGTATAGATCGTACGATGGATTACCGGTACATACCGCAATCGATGAATCTTGGACATGAACTGGCATTCTGTAATTCCGGAAATGAAAATACAGCATCGCTTGCCATTCCAGGATCTGCCGGACCCGGCACATTCTGGTCTGTCCCATCCGGAGATACCGGGCTCGCCAAGGTAATGTTTGAGCCGGAGACCGGAATAATCAGAGGAATCTGTACTGCAGGACCGGGTGGAGGACTTATCGCAGGATACATGGCATTTCTTATGAAGCGCCATTTTTCGATCCATGACTTTGAGGAATTTATCGAAGTCCATCCATCGACAGATGGTATCTACGGCCTAGCAAAATATGTATCCGAGCTCATGAAAACACGAAATAAATCATAAGGTCTGCTGCATTTTTTATAGTACATTACACATTCCTGAAACAATGGTTGTGCTTTCCCGTCGCTCCTGTTGAAGGTATTATTACTATCCGGAGCGAATAGTATTGATACATCCTCTCATCATTAACGGGTGCCTGTCAATGACCACTCCTCCTGACAATCTCGCATTTGACCAGACACGGCTCGATAAAGTACGTGCACTCAGGGATAAAGGAATCCCCCTTTTCCCGTCTTCATACGATCGCAGGGATACGGTACGCGATCTCAAAATCCGTTTCGCGGATATCACACATGACAAGAGCGCTGAACAGGTATCGACGGCAGGGAGAATATATATTGTAAGGAACCACGGCAAAACCCTGTTTGCGGATCTCGGTGACGAAACCGGAAAGATCCAGCTTTATATCCGGAAAAACGATATCGGGAATGAACAGTTTGAGCTCTTCAGCCAGTTCATCGAACGCGGGGATATCATCGGGATAACCGGTCATATGTTCCGGACAAAACTGGGAGAAATCACTATCTGGGTTGACACGTTCACCCTTCTCTGCAAAGCAGTATGTTCGCTCCCTGAGAAATTCCACGGCCTGACTGATGTTGAAAAGCGCTATCGCCAGAGATATGTTGACCTTATCGTTAACGAGGAGAGCAGGCAGACATTCCGGATCCGGAGCCGGATTATCTCCCTGATCCGCAGGTATCTTGATGATCACGGGTTCCTGGAATTCGAAACCCCTATCCTCCAGCCAATATATGGCGGGGCAAATGCCCGCCCGTTCACTTCATACCATCACTTCCATGACCAGAAGCTGTTCCTCAGGATTGCACCCGAGCTGTACCTGAAACGGCTGATTGTCGGGGGATTTGAAAAGGTCTATGAGATTGCGCGGAATTTCCGCAACGAAGCAGTTGATACCGATCATAACCCGGAATTTTCCATGGTGGAAATCTACTGGGCATACCAGGATTTCGGGGATATGATGAGACTGACTGAAGATATTGTCTCCTCCATTGTCTTTGAAGTCCATGAAAAATTTGAGATTCCATTCGAGAACACTACCCTGAATTTTGAAAAACCCTGGAAGAAACTCTCCATGGCGGATGCGGTAAAGGAGTATGCCGGAATCGACATCTATGGCCACACCGTTGAACAGCTCCGCGAACTCGCACAGCAGAACAAGCTGGATGACTGGGAAAAATCAAAAACCCAGCGGGAATTCCTTGTCCAGTTCTTTGAAGGGCTTGTGGAGGAAAAACTCGTCCAGCCGACCTTCATTTACGATTACCCGGTAGAGACTTCCCCGCTCGCAAAACGTCACCGTACCAAAGAGGGGTTTACCGAGAGATTCGAGCTCTTCATTCACGGGATGGAAGTGGGCAACGGTTTTTCGGAGCTAAACGACCCTGTCGACCAGAAAGCACGATTCGAAGAGCAGGACGAAAAGCGGCGCCGTGGTGATCTGGAAGCCCAGATGATCGATTATGATTTCATCAACGCTCTCGGGTATGGTATGCCACCAACCGGTGGTGTGGGTATTGGCATCGACCGGCTCGTGATGCTGCTGACAAATAATATTTCGATAAAAGAAGTGATCCTCTTCCCCCAGATGAAGAGCCTTCAGGCCGAAGAAGAAGGGGATGAAAGGAAACCTGCCACCTATCAGGAAAAAGAGTAATTCCTTTTCTCCTGACGATCGTTCATATACTGATTTTTTCTGTCACTACCAAATCATGCAACGGGAAGGATCGCAAAGGTTTTCTCATCTTTTGTATCTTCCCTGGCGCGGAAAGACGGGCAGACCGTCACCCAGAAGCTGCATCGCCATTGCCCACCGGCGCCTTGCTCCCGGCATTCCGCTCATATCCCCACACCGTACGGCAAAACCGGTCGCAGCTCCCGGCAACAGGAACGAAATCTTTTTCGAAGTGCCTGCCCAAAACAGACATTCAGGACAAAAAAACTGCCTGTACAAGACCGGGGAACTCCCGTTCAGATTACCGGTTCCTGTGTTTTAGCCATGCTGAACCCGAAAGAGATCTTAAGTGAGGACGACATAACAAAAGGGCTTTCGTTTATCTTAAGGGAAGGGCTTGCCACGCAGGCTATGGTCACGTTAACAAGCGGGATCTTCCTTGTTGCATTCGGCCTCCAGCTGGGCGCGTCCAATACGGTAATCGGGCTGCTTGCGGCAATCCCCCCGCTTGCCGAGCTGATCCAGATGCCCGCCATCTCGGTTGTTGAAAATGTCCGCAACCGGCGACTGGTCTGTGTCAGCGCTTCGATTGTCGCACGACTCTTCTGGATCGTCATTGCCCTCATCCCGTTCCTCTTTGGCCTGACTGCCGCCGTGCCCGTCCTGATCATGTCGCTTGTCCTGTACGGGAGCATCTCTGCCATCTCCCACTGCAGCTGGAATTCCTGGATGCGCGACCTTGTGCCTCAGGAGATCCTGGGCAGCTTCTTCTCCCGCCGCATGTCCCTGTCTCTTACCCTTGGGATCGTACTGTCTCTTGTTGCCAGCGCCCTTATCGATTTCATCGAGAGGAATCCATCCTATCCCCCGGGCACTGCCTACTCGATCATCTTCGTTGGCGGTTTTGTCGCCGGGCTGATGGGGATCTGGTATATGTCAAGGATTCCTGAGCCACTGATGAAGGAAGCAGCAAAAGTCCCGCCTCTTAACCAGATCCGGTCTGCGTTCCGTGATGAAAACTTCTCCCGGCTGATCACCTTTTTAGGAGCATGGAACTTTGCCACCAACCTTGCCGCTCCGTTTTTTACGGTCTACCTGCTTGTCATGCTCAACTTCGATATTACGGTTGTCATTATCCTTGCCGTCCTTAGCCAGATCTCAAGTGTGCTCTCCTATGGCATGTGGGGCCGGATTGCAGACCGGTTCAGCAACAAGTCCGTCCTGCGGGTCTCGGGCCCGCTCTTTATGATCTGCATCCTTGGCTGGACGTTTACGACCATGCCCGCCAAGCACCTGCTGACAATACCGCTTCTTATCGTCCTGCACATCCTGATGGGAGTATCTACGGCAGGGGTCACGCTCGCATCGGCAAACATCGGGCTCAAGCTCGCACCCCATGGCGGCGCAACCGCCTACCTTGCCACGATCAACATCACAAACTCCCTTGCTGCCGGCATCGCACCGGTCATCGGCGGGATGTTTGTCGATTCGTTCAAGGCGACCGAACTCTCGCTCACGTTAAACTGGAAAAGCCCGGGGACAATCTTTGCCATCCAGACGCTGGACTTCCAGTACTGGGACTTTTTCTTTGTCTTTGCGTTTCTGATTGGGATCTACTCAATCCACCGGCTTGCCCTGGTCAAAGAGGCCGGGGAGGTGGAGGACCGGCTTGTCGTCCAGGAGCTGATAGCGCAGGTCAGCCGTGAGATGCGCAACCTTTCTACCGTCGGGGGGCTGCGGTACATGCTCAGGTTCCCGTTGCTGGGGAGCACCGGAACAGGAAAGGATGAAAAAGATGCAGGGGATAACGAACACCCGGTGCAGAAATGACCGTCCTTTTTCCCGGCCCTGACAGTATCTGCAGTCACATGGAAAGAGGATCACTTATGGTATGGCTCGTTGTGGTTGATTTTACACGCACGATAGAGCTGTTCAAGGAGAATCTGCCGGATCATCTGGTGAGTAAAAGTCATCAGCGAGAGTGAGAGCCGGACATTACTTCTCGTAATAACAATATCAGAAAGCCCGAGATCCCCCCCAATAATAAAACTCAGGGTATTCCTGCCGGCAATTTCATACTGGCGGAGGTTTTCTGCCAGAGTCTCACTTGACCAGTGAACCCCTTTGATGTCAAGTACGATGACGAAACTATCCTGAGGGATCGACCTCAGAATCCGTGTTCCTTCGGCATCCATAATCCGTTTTTGATCTGCAGGTGTAAGATGTCCAGCCCTCTTTTCTTCTGCAATTTCAATAATAGTTAATTTCACGTACGGGCGCAGGCGTTTCTCGTATTCGGCAATGCCATCCCGAAGAAATTTTTCCTTGATCTTTCCAACAGCGATGATGTAAATCTGCATGGGGTCTTCCATTATTAAAACAGGTGGATTTCCCTGCCACATGCCAAAAAAATATTATCCGAATATCTTTTTAGATTGTTCAAGTGCATCAACAGCAGGGAGCTTTTTTCCGGTCAGAAACTCAATACATGCCCCACCACCCGTAGAGATATGGGTGAAATCCTTTTCAATGCCAAGTTTTTCTATAACTGCAGCAGTGTGCCCACCGCCAACAACAGAGAATTCTACCTGTGATGCAGCCCTGAGCAATTCGTACGTACCGGTTGCAAAGTCAGCATCTTCAAAAACACCGGCAGGACCGTTAAAGACGACAGTCCCTGCCTTTTTAAGAACCTGAACAAGCGATGCAAGGGCATCCATGCCCAGGTCGAGCACGGGTGTGTCTTCCGGAATCCTGTCAACGGGATATTCTACACGATGGTTATCCTGCCTCACGGCAACGGATTCGGGGAGAACAACCTGATCGCGGTATCTCGACAGGATCTCCTTTGCCTTTTCAATTTCCGGCTGGTATTTAAGCTGTGAAATCAGCTGGGTGGAGGGTTTCCCGATATCGTAGCCGGCCGCGATCAAAAAGACATTCGCAACAACACCTATCATAATAACCTGATCAGCAATGCCGTTTGCCAGCACATGCCGCGCGACATCGATAGAGTCATCCACCTTCGTACCGCCAAGCACCATGCAGACCGGACGGGGTGCACCGGAAAATACTTTGGAAAGTGTTGCCACTTCCTTTTCCATGAGGAGTCCTCCTGCTGATCGCATGGCAAGCGGTAATCCCACTATAGTTGGCTGTGAACGGTGGGCAGTACCAAATGCGTCGTTTACAAAAACATCAGCCATGGAAGACAATTTTTTTACCAGATGGGTCTTTTTTGCTTCTTCGGGTTTTAAGGTCAGGTTCTCTTCTGCATTGAACCTGACATTTTCAAGCATCACCACATCCCCGGATTTCATGGCATGTACGGCTTCCCGTGCATGACGCCCGAATATACTGTCAACGTACTTGACCGGCTTTCCCAAAAGCTGTTCAAGCTTTTCTGCATGAGCTTCAAGCGTGGTAAAATCTTTTTTCCCGGGTCTGCTCTGGTGCGTGACAATCACAACACGACTGTCAGAGAGAGCGCGGATTGTGGGAAGGTGTTCACGGAATCGCTTATCATCGAGAATAAGGTTGGAGGTAGGATCAATGGGGGAGTTGAGATCGAGCCGGAGGAGGACGGTTTTTCCGTTGCACCCCAACTCCCTGATGGTTCCAATCTGCATCCAGACCACACCGAGTAATCTATGTTGCGCTCCGGGCTTTGATTCTTTTCATCCGGAAGAGCTCTTCACGCTCCATTTCATCAAGGCGCATTTTGATAAAGTCCCGGGCAGCAGTGAGTTCAGGAATTACCTTGAACTCGAGGGCATTTACCCTCCTTTTTGTCTTTTCAATCTCATCAAGCAGGCGTTTCATGGTGGTTTCAATTTCGGCGCTTTCTATGATTGATTCCACCAGTTCTTCGAATGCAGAAGCAGACCCGTCAATAACTGTTGAGGTTCCAAGGACGCCATAGCCCCTGTCAACAAGACTCTTTTTTACCTTGGATGCTTCAATCTGGGGTACAATAACCCCCATAATATTTTTGCTTTTCAGGGTAATTTCCGGGACCTCTTTTACTGAGAATGCCGCTGATTTCACACCAATGGCACCTTCTACCGTATTGGCAAGTGCCATCATATCGACGGCAACCTTATACTTATCCAGAAGTTCGCCTCTGCTGTCCTTTGCAGTGGCAAGCACCTTGAAAAATTCAAGGATCAGTCCATCGCGCTTCATCTTGAGGATTTTGTAGCCACGTTCGGAAAGCTGGATCTTCCGTTTGAGGTTGATCAGTTCCGATCGGGTCGGCTTAATATCACGCAGCGCCATGGTAACTTACTCCTTCTTTTCACCGGTGCGGAACTTCGGGTGGTACTTCTGGATTAGTTCACGGTCAATCCGGACCAGCTGTTCAACCGGCAGTGTCGATAACAGATCCCATCCCAGATTCAGAGTATCTTCGATAGTCCGGTCCTCATCGTAGCCCTGGCGGACAAACCGGTTCTCAAAGATATCAGCAAACTCAAGGAGCGTGCGGTCACGTTCAGAGAGGGCATCCTTTCCGACAATTGCAACAAGTCCGCGAAGGTCATTGCCTTCAGCATAACCAGCATACATCTGGTCGGAGACTTTTTTGTGATCCTCACGCGTGTGCCCCTTTCCTATACCGAGGTTCATTAACCGGGAGAGAGAAGGCAGGACGTTGACAGGAGGATATATGCCCTTACGGTGCAGTTCACGGTTGACCACGATTTGTCCTTCTGTGATATACCCGGTCAGGTCCGGGATCGGGTGGGTTATATCATCACCGGGCATGGTCAGGATTGGGATCTGGGTAACCGAACCCTTCTGCCCTTTGATGATCCCCGCACGCTCGTAGAGGCAGGCAAGATCCGTATACATGTATCCCGGATAGCCACGGCGTCCCGGTACTTCTTCGCGGGCAGCCCCAATCTGACGGAGTGCCTCACAGTAGTTAGTCATATCCGTGAGGATAACAAGCACATGCATTCCCAGTTCAAACGCGAGATATTCAGCGGTTGTCAGTGCTAGCCTTGGGGTGATGATACGTTCGACGGCCGGGTCGTCCGCCAGGTTAAGGAAGACTACGGCACGCTCGAGAGCTCCTGTACGCTCAAAGTCCTGCATGAAATAGTTTGCTTCTTCTTTGGTGATACCCATCGCAGCGAACACGACCGCAAAGCCTTCTGTTGAGCCGGGCACTTTTGCCTGCCGTGCAATCTGGAGCGCCAGCTTGTTGTGAGGAAGTCCTGCACCCGAGAAGATCGGGAGCTTCTGACCACGGACAAGCGTGTTCGTGCCATCAATTGTTGAGACACCTGTCTGGATAAAATCGGACGGGTTTGCACGGGCATACGGGTTAATAGCAGCACCAGTGATATCAAGACGCTTTTCCGGAATAATTTCCGGGCCACCGTCAATCGGTTTACCACCTCCGGACAGGATCCTGCCCAGCATCTCCCGCCCCACAGGCATCTTGATCGATTCGCCGGTAAATCGAACTCCCGTGTCCTTACCAATCCCAGCGGTTGTTTCAAAAATCTGGACAACAACAAGCTCGTCACTGGTGTCAAGCACCTGGCCCCGCTTCATTGTACCATCAGCAAGGACAAGGTTTACAAGTTCTCCATAACCAATCGGCTCGGTCTTGTCCAGAAAAACAAGCGGACCGGCGATTTTATTGATCGTCCTGTATTCCTTCATGCTGCCGACCTCAGTGCATTGAATTCCGTGTCCATTTCCTTCTCAATTTTTGCGAGCTCAGGTTTATAGTCCTTGATAAACTTGATCTGGTTCAGCTCGTTCTTCGATTTAATCGTCGTGATCTGGGCTGGGCTGACGCCGGCAATTTGCGCCGCGTAGGCAAGATCAGAGAAGAGCCTGATGGCTTTCATCATATCATACTGCTTTTTCATATCGCAGAATGTATCGACTTTGTCATACGCGTTCTGCTGCAGGAAAATCTCACGGATCATACGGGCAACCTCGATCGTTACCTGTTCCGATTCGGGTAATGCATCAGAACCAACAAGCTGCACAATTTCCTGAAGCTCTGATTCTTTCTGGAGGACTTCCATAGCCCAGGACCGGATTTTGTTCCATTCCGGGGAGACTTCGCGGTCATAATAATCATTGAGGCTTTCAAGATAGAGCGAGTACGAGTTCAGCCAGTTGATTGCAGGGAAATGCCGGCGTTGTGAAAGCTTTGCATCAAGCGCCCAGAATACTTTTACAATACGCAGGGTATTCTGGGTAACCGGCTCTGAAAAGTCTCCGCCCGGGGGAGATACTGCACCAATTACCGAAACGGATCCGCGGCCATTATTCAGGGTTTTGACCAGTCCGGCACGTTCATAGAATTCAGACAAACGTGCAGCAAGATATGCAGGATATCCTTCTTCACCGGGCATCTCTTCAAGACGGGATGAGATCTCACGCATCGCTTCAGCCCAGCGTGATGTGGAATCCGCCATGAGTGAAACGTCGTAGCCCATATCACGGAAATACTCAGCGATGGTTATACCGGTATAGACAGAGGCTTCACGGGCGGCAACGGGCATATTCGACGTATTGGCGATTAAAACCGTCCTCTCCATGAGGGGTTTGCCGGTCTTGGGATCTTCCAGGTGTGGGAACTCGGTCAGAACCTCGGTCATCTCATTGCCGCGTTCACCACAACCTATATAAACCACAATCTCAGCGTCACTCCATTTTGCCAGCTGCTGCTGGGTTACTGTCTTACCACTCCCGAACGGCCCGGGAATAGCAGCAGTACCCCCTTTGGCGATGGGGAACAGTCCGTCCAGAATCCTTTGGCCGGTGATCAGCGGGATTGTCGGGTTCATCTTCTCTTTTACCGGTCGTGGTACACGGACCGGCCAGCGCTGGATCATCGGGTACTCCCGACCATCCTCAAGCACACAGATGATCTCATCTACGGTAAAATCACCACTTTTGATCACCTTTACGATACCCGGCTTTGCGTTCGGGGGCAGCATGACCCTGTGGACGATGTTGGTTTCCTGAACTTCACCGAGAATCGCGCCTGCTTCCAGCGTATCCCCGGATTTTACGAGCGGTTTGAAGGTCCACTTCTTCTCATGGGAGAGACCTGGTGCAGAAACACCACGTTCGATGAAGTTCCCCATCTTGTCCACAAGAACGGCGAGGGGGCGCTGGATTCCATCATAGATACTGGTCAGAAGGCCCGGCCCGAGCTCGACTGCCAGCGAAAGGCCGGTGTTTTCCACCGGTTCCCCCGGCCTGATACCGGACGTATCCTCATAGACCTGGATAATGGTGTTGTCACCCTGGATCTTGATGACTTCTCCCATCAGAGCTTCTTTGCCGACTTTAACCACATCGTACATGTGGGCGTCAAGATTGACTGCCGTAACGACAGGACCGGCGATTCTTTTAAGAACCGCGTGTTTTTTTTCTTTGGTTTTTTTCTCTTTTACTTCCACAGATCTACACCCACCGATCTTTTAATTCGCTCTCGCATCGATAACCCCCCTTCCTCAGCACCAATGGCGATCACAGTCGGCTTGACAGAATTTTCCAGAGTGGCTCTTAGCCTGCGGGGAATTTTTTCCATATCGCTGCTGTTGAGGACGAGAATGCCGACCTGCCCGTCCTGTAGTACACTGGTGATGTATTCAACGCGTTTTTCGTCGTTCTCGGCCGCATATGTTTTACGGATGCCCGCAAGACGAAACCCGAGAATGAACTCACTGTTGCCGATGACTGCAATTTCCATTTACACCACCAGGTATTCCGATATTTTCTCTTCCGGGAGTTTTGACTCCTTTCCTCTGGTGAGCGCCCTGAGGTTGAACACCTCATACTTCTTCTTCTCCAGATAGACGAGGATTGGATGAATGGAGAAAGGATGACGTTTGGATAAACGCTCCATCTGTTCAAGCTGGACACGCGTCAGCTTGATATCGATATCACGCCCGGTCTTGTCATTTTTTAACGCATCAAGGAGGGATAGCAGAGGTTTTTGGCGGATCTTTACCTTGAGCTGATCAATGAATTCGATCTGATCCTTTATGAGATTCAGGTTCGCAAAATCCGCTGATGAAAGGACACCTCCGGCAATATACATCTCCTGTGCATCTTCCTCAAAGGTGTCCGCACGCAGCCGGAAAAGGGTTTTTACATTCTTGATGTCGATATCGAATCTGATAAAGTCCAGAAAGAGATTTCCTCCTTTGATTCCACTCTCGGCCTCTGCAATAATCTCTGAGAAGAATTGTTTGTAGAGCTCATTTTCCATCCGGGAAAATGATCCGCTTTCCTTGGCACCAGGAAACTCTCTTGAAAGAACCGGATACATCCGATGACCCTTGAGTGCTTCGACAATCCTTTCGGGACTGTCTTCTGCCAAAAGACGATCAAGGATTGCCCGGTCAAGACTGCCTGCAGGGACCAGGATTTCCTTGATCTTCCCCAACTTCTCTCCCTGCATCCTGCCACGCAGGATAATGAGAATATTCTGGATATCCCAGCGGCGAAGATATGCCTGGGTGAACTGTTTTAAGGTGCCCGGCGTGATCTCCTGGATCTTCTGATATTCCTTCGCAAGGTTCCAGCTCAGGGCAACTTCGATAAGATCAATCCCCGAAAAAATGGTTCCCAGCTCATCGATCTCCTGTTTGTATTCAGTTTCCTGGATAACACGGGTAATCTCCGAAAGGCTCATATTGAGCATCCGCATGTACTCCTCATGGGGTATGAGCTTCGCTTTTCTCACGCGCATCCTGGTGCATATATAAATGTAGGGTGCCGGGTTACGCATTATTGCGACCATGTACACACCACCCTAGCTAAACAGGATATCTGATGCATCCTTCAACCTTGATTCCCACACTTTGTCTAGGAACGTGCGGTAACTGTAGTCAATCTGCAATTCGCCTCCTTTACCTTCAACAATGATACCCCCGTCAATTTCAACGGGGTCAGCAACCGTGAACCCGGAAAATTCTGCCTGCCCGGCAATCAACGATTTTACTATCGCAATATCACGGGCATTGCATTGAATCTTTCCCTGGGAGACCTCCTTTTTTACCTCGGTAAGGAGATTTTTTATGGCTTCCCGATGGAAGCTTTCAGGGAGACGGGTGATTTCCGTGCGGGTGGCTTCATAGACCTTATCCAGGAGTGCCTTCTGCGTGTTTAACAGCTCGCGTTTGACAAGCAGGTTGGCCGCAGATACTTCCTGGTCAATGATATGCCGGGTCTGCTTTGCCGATTCTGCTTCTGCAGCGAGTTTGATCTCCCCGGCACGTATACCGGCCGCTGCAAGGATTTTGTCTGTTTCCTGCTTTGACTCTGCACGGATCCTGTCCGCTTCGGTTCTGCCCTTTACCCTGATCTCTTCAACAACGGCTTCCAGTCCCATCATCTGCCCCGGGTTTTAGAATATGAGGAGCAATGCAACAACAAGCCCGAAAATGACGATGGTTTCCGGAATGACAGTGAGCAGCAGTACAAGCCCGAATATGTCCTTGTTTTCGGCAGTTGCACCGACTGCTGCAGACCCTATCGCCATCTCGGCCCATGCCGCTGCAAAGGCAGTACCAGCAATTGCAATCGCTGCTGCGATTGCCTTCATTCCGATCTGCGATGCCTTGATAGCTTCAACACTCATTCCAACGGCTGTTACATTTGATACAACATCTACCATACTTTAATCCTCCGTAAATCTTCTTTTAAACCCAAACGGGCTGTATTTTATGCCTCCACCCTTGTAGAACTTGGTGAAGAATTCGACATAGTGCAACCTGACGGAATGCAGGCTTCCCCCAAGGATGCCCAGCACAGTATTCATCACATGACCAATAAGGAAGACCAAAACTCCCATGATAATAAATAGAACACCGATCAGCGTGATATTCTCAAGCTGGGGCTCAATAAGCATTCCGATTGCAATATAATTCACCACCATCGCGATGGCCACTGAAGAGAGACCAACCGCGACCAGACGTGAATACGAGAGTGAATGGCTGAAAATGGTGGGAAGCTCAACGATTTCAAGCGCTGATTCCCGTGCAATACAAATAATTCCCACAACAAGGACAGCAATTCCTATCAACGCGGTGACATTCAGCCCCATAACAACTGGCGGCAGACCGGTAAAATCCGGCATGAACGGCATCGGGAACATAGACCAGATCAGGAGAAGGACTCCCCAAATCATCATGATCCATCCGGCATTTGCAAGGACTGCCTTGATCCGGTGTGACCCGTGATCCTGACGGGCATGGTTTACCATTGAAAGGATCCTGCCCAGCGTTATGTGCACGATCCCGATCCAGATAGCCATCATCATCAGGCCCGGAATATCGGGACCGTGCCCCGTGGCGTGTGCCCCGATATTGAGGTGACGCGAGGGTAAAATATACTCCCACGGCAGCGGGAAACCTAAAAATTCGCTGTAAAGCACCCCGAAAAAGATGCTTGAGATGCTCGCATTTCTGAGCACTGCAATCA
The DNA here is from genome assembly GCA_964457995.1 of uncultured Methanoregula sp. Classification (GTDB taxonomy): domain Archaea; phylum Halobacteriota; class Methanomicrobia; order Methanomicrobiales; family Methanospirillaceae; genus Methanoregula. Next base: position 13,511 of record CAYWHL010000041.1, read on the forward strand.
GCTGCTGGCCTTCTTCTCCTTTTATGAATTTCCGCAGACCAAGGCACAGGAGCAGCAGCAGGGCCCCGTATCCCACATCTCCCAGAATAAGACCGAAGAAGATGGGAAATACAATAGAGACCATGACTGTCGGATCAAGTTCGGTGTACTTTGGTCGCGAGTACGTATCCATGAGCAGCTGAGACGGACGTGCAAACGGGGGGTTGTCATACTCCACCGGGACAGGATCATGCTCGCCGACCGTCAGCTCGGTTACAAATACCTTTCCGCCGGTCGCACCATTGAGCGCATCCTGCAGGGATGCAACCCTGTCCTTTGGCACCCACCCTTCGGCAACGAACGTCTGCCCGATCGTTGCGAACCGCAGGGGGGCTTCCGCCCGATCTATGTCCGCTTTCAGTAGCTCTTCACATGCGACCAGAAACTCCCTGTGCCGGTCTCTGATCTCATCAAGTCTCCTGTTACTCTGGTCAATCTCCGCCTTCACCTGAGTAACCTGTTCCTTGTACGCATCGATCCGTGCCCGGGGCATTCCGGATTCGACTGGAATGGAGACTGCCTGGAAATTCGCCTCAAGCAGTATTCGATCAACATCACCACGGCGGTCGTTCTGAAAGACGGCAACAATAAACCGTCGTGTCTTGCCGGGAGAAAGGTATACCTCAGCGGGCTCCGGGATGCTTACCTCTTTTGAAACATACCCGGCAAGAACGGTAAACCCCGAATAACCGCGGTACATCTCCATATCCATCGGGATCTCAGAAAACGGCAGGATTTCGGTAATTTTCTGCTCGTATTCCTTGAGTGCCAGCTCAAGCCGGGATCGTCTGCCAGTGAGCTCCCCGAGCTCGTGTTCGATCGCGGGTAGTTCCTGTTCGATAGTCGATCTCAGCTCTGCAGTGGGGCGCTTTCCCGTGGGTTCGATCTCCGACGACCTGATGAGAAACGCATTCTCAATGGTGCGAACCTTTACAAGATCGGAAGAAACTTCACTTGCACCAGGGAGCGGTTTACCGATGGAAAAACCATCATATCCTTCCCGTCCTTCAACAACGAAATCTTCGATATGAAACAGGTAGGACCGGTAAAGTTCCCTGATAACAGGCTCATACTGATCACTGGACGCCACAATAAGCAAACGGCTCATCTGCTTAGGCGTTAACATGCAGCTGCTCCTTGAACCTCACTACCAGTAGCTGCACCGCCTTTGAAAGGTGCGGCGCTCCTTTTGCCATAATTACCGCTGCACGCTCATTACCACTTTTTATGATTTCGGCATGCTTAATTGCAGCCTGTTGCCGCGCTTCTTCCAGTTTCAGCTTTTTATATTGTTCAGCATTACTCTGCGCTTTTGCAATCAGATTATCAGATTCCAGCTCAGCCTGAGAATGCCTGTGCTTCTTCTCTTCCTGCGCCGCACTGATTGTTTTTTGGTACTCCTCTTCAGTTTTTTTGATGTCTCGTAGGACCTCAGTCTTCATCCAACCCTCCTCTCACGGCAGTACAATAATTGGT
>CAYWHL010000042.1:0-15008 GCA_964457995.1 uncultured Methanoregula sp.
TGAGAACAGGTCCTGTATCTGAATCTGTTTCATTGACTCCCGCCCGCATCGTTCATACCATACAGGCCCGACTAAGCGCAGGACCTGAAGGTCTGGTACAAAGGAGTGGGACCGAATCGTTCAGCACTGACGGCGGAGATGATGAATTTCGCGGTCACCGCATATCATCCATGAACGCGTGGCAACCCGGGCACCACCACCCGACCGGGACGGAGTGCTGCCTGCGTTGTGCATCGTAGACCCGGATATAGGTCCTGTACATATGCCGGCGCCGTGTCCGGGTATCCGGTGAGGCAGCCATGCAGTCATTCGGGCAGGGAGGGCTTTTACACATACGATCCAATCCCTGTGATACCAGCACAATAAACTTTTGGGTCAGCCTTTTCTCCGTGCAACGGGATGCATGTCAGGCTGCACTATGTGAAGGTGAGGTATACCGGCCGGCGGGTTTCTGGGTTTTCTTCGATTGCCCTTTTACCAAAACCGGATCCGGGTATACCGTGTTCCAGCACAAAGCACAAGAATGTGAAACGGCAAAAAAAACCTGTATAATGCAGTGGATTAAAGATACGGCAGGCATTGGCACGGTTCTCTGGCTGATCGGGTATCTCGCATCGCTGGTGCTGTTCTTCACACCGTTAGCGGGAATCATGGGCTGGATCCTCATCACCATCTTCACCCCGGTCACTATCGTGATCGCGTGGTGGTGGTTCAGACAGAGGGGGTCCCTCCCCTTGCAGTACTATGCGGGTGTGGGGGTTGCATGGATGCTCATTGCAATCGTGCTCGATTACCTGTTCATCGTCCTGCTGTTCCAGGCTACCTATTACGGCCCCGATGTGTTCGTGTATTATGCCCTGATATTCCTCATTCCGGTGGGAGTCGGCCTGTACCTGATACGGACCCGTAACGAGCCGGTGTCGAAAGGGGGATGACCCGGAAGCGCTGGTGTTCCAATACAGCCGCTTACCATGCCCGGTGCTGTTACATAAAATCAGTAAGCCCGGTTGGCAACCTGACGATATCAGGATTTCTCGAATGCATCAGAAAATCAATTATTTATAAAAAAAATTTTCATTTTTTAATCTGGTTCAATCAGCACCCACATGCCAGGCAAAACTGCCACGGGATTGCATGGCATGATTTTATCATGTCTTGGGTGATCCTGCTATGGCAGCGCTTCGCGCCACCATGACCGTTCAGAGTGTTTGCATTGCACCAGTGCCTCGCCAGACTTTATTATTTCATGAGAACAGTTATTGATGACCCATGCCGTGTTCGATTGAATTCGATATGAATTGTCAAAAAAGGGAGAAATCTGAACAATGAAAAAAGTGTTATTATTCTTTATGATTATGATTGCAGGTGCATTGGTGTTCATCATGTCCTTTGCTTCGGATACAACGTTATCATCTCAAATGCTTTCATCCGTTATATTGCCGATAACAGTATTGTATGGATTCTTTGGAATTGTACTCTATATGATCGGTAAAAAAGGGCACGATTACATTCTGGCCCGCTGACAGAGAGAAACCAACAATTTGAGAGAACTATACTTTTTGCACCTGTCCTTTGTGATACTCATGTCAGGGGCAGGCAACAGAAGAGACAGGTTACAGGCTCCCTGTATCAAAATCCCTTCCATTAAGGAGAAGCGTGAGTTGTGCCTTTTTTATGTAACTCTGTTACCCGGACGAACGATATAATACATAGCACACATGATAGTGTGTGATATATGGCACTCCTTGGTATTGCTATTCTCATCCTGGTTATTATCATTTTTTTTCTGGTTGCCTGGTATGTCGTCAGGAACTTCACACAGCTGGCGATAAACGCAATTATCGGGCTTGTTACTTTGCTCATCGTGAATTTTTTTTCACCTCATGCAGTATGCCGGAAAGCCCGATATCGGATTTGACTGGATCACCGTTACCATCTGTGCTCTTGCCGGTCTCCCGGGGGCACTCCTTCTGATTATTCTTAGCCTGGTGGGGATCACCCTCTGATCCGGGATCCCGGTTTTTTTAAGGTACCCGGGAATGGATCACGATCTGTCATGCAGATCCGGTAAACCTTTTTACCTCGTCCCCCACAACATTTCTTCGTGGACGCACTCTCTCACGCCCTGATAGCCTGTATCCTGTTCTCTGTACCCGGACTTACTCATCTTCTCCCTTTTGCTCTCCTGGGAGCAGTGATCCCGGATGCAGACATCTTCTTTCCGGGAATGTCTGACAGGATCCCCTCACTCTACCTGTTCACGCACGGCGGGATTGCGCACAGTATCGCGGGAGCGTTCGTTCTGTCCCTGCTAGTATACGGCACGGTCGTCCTGCTCGCGGCTGCCGGCATCATCCTGCCCGGCAGTATTGCTGCTGCCGGGGTGTACGGGTTTGCCGCAGTCCTTGCCGGTGCTCTGCTGCACGTAGCGATCGATGTGGCTGCCTGCCCGGGCATCCCTGTCCTTGCCCCGTTCTCCGACCGGAAATACACGCTGGGAATCCTGCCCGGCCCCAGCATGCTTCTCGCCATCGCGGCACTCGGGCTTGTTGGGGTGACAATGCTCTCGTTCCTGCCGTTCTCTTCTGCAATCGTGTTCTACGGGGTTACGGTCATACTCTATCTTGCGGTAAGGACCGGTATGTTCCTGATCGCGGAGGTAAAACTTCCCGGCAGGAAGATCCCGTCTGTCAACCCGTTCCGCTGGCTTGTGATACAGGAAGATGAGAGGTCATACAGGACCCGGTATTACACCCTGTTCCAGGGGTATTCTGACGAGGCTGTGTTTGAAAAGTACAGGAATACTGATGCGCATGAAATCGCGGTTGCTTCACAATTTTTAAAAGTCCGCCGCTTATTCTTCTTTTCGTACATCGTGACTGCCGAACGGATCGGACCAGTCCTTATCCTTACAGACCCGCTCCGGGAAAAAGGGTACCTCTACTACCCCATGAAATTCAAGCGGGTTGAGGTGACGATGGATTGAAGATCTTATGCCTTCCAGACTCCAAAGGGCTATTGTAACAGAGATGATTCATTGATCCAATGAGGACATGATCCTGTGGTGAGATCCATTTACTCCCCTTTCTTCCTGCTTCATATAATCATGAAACCTGCAGGTTTTTTTTGCTGCTTCTCCAATGACGATCAGTTTATCCCGGACTGCACTGATGGTCTTTTCATCGGAACGGAATTCCTCGAAGGATAAACCTGGGAGTAAATACCTCGATCTTCTCCATCGCATCGATGATATCGTCCAGGTAGATCCGGGAATTCCTCATACGTAACTCACATCGGCATTCACTGACTGCCTCAGTTCGTCACGAAGCGCACGTTCCGGTACAATATCAACGCGGTATCCAAGCCGGTCTTCCAAAAAGTACTTCAGCTCGATAAGATCGAAGAGATCTGCATCTTCAGAGAAATCTACGAGAAGATCGATATCGCTGTCCGGCCGCTGCTCATGCCGTGCATAGGATCCAAAGAGCCCGATTCTCCGGACTTTAAACGTGCTCCTGAGCTCGGGGTTCAGGCGGGCAAGCGTCTCCAGAATCTCATCCCGTGATCTCAATTGTGCTCCATCCTTTTTATCTCTCTTTTGTTTTTTTGTATGATATGAGATAAGGGTATGCACCCGTGTACCGGACCTAATAATAAACCCCTTCTGCCGTGAAGAGCTTCCCGTCCCCTTCAATCCAGCCTTGTGTACCATTTGCGATCTCAAGGGCGACGGTATCCGAATAGGTGTTACTCAGCCAGCCCCCTCTCCAGATCGAGTTGGACCCCTGTACAGAAACGCGGAGCGATATCAATACCGGTTGTGTGGATGTATAGATGACATACACCGGGACCGTATGGTCATACGTGGGGCAATCGCACATTGGGGGGACTTCTGATCCCGGAGTGAACATTCCGCCCGGGAAAAAGAGCGGTTCATGGCCGACCGGGGTGCGGGTATCGATTTCCGACTTACTCGTTTCCATCACTGCAACAGTGACTGGCACGAGGACCGGGGTATCACTTGAGTACTCGTTGCCGGGGACCAGCGTAGTCGGGAGAACAGTCGCCCCAGGTTCGATCGCGACCGGGTACCCGTGATATTCAGGAACCATCCGGGCAGCCCTGATGGCGAGCATCGGGGTCCCGTTCTCCCTGACAACCGAAAGGTCCCAGTCCGGAGAGACACCATATGCCGTCTTGTTCAGCAGGGATGTGATGAAGAACGGGGTATTGTTCAGTCCGGGGACAGGGAGGAAAAGGGTGACGTTATCGATAGTTGTGGTATAGGAAAGGTCGATAGTATAGAAGTAATCGTGGCGCTCGCTCTGGCGGCTGGACTGGTCGAACTGCCAGGCGACATACGCAAAGAATATGACTGCCAGCAGGCTGAGCGCAAAGAGGAAGAGTGCAAGGCGTCTGATGGGGGGCATGGTCATGGCTCCGGGTATTTTCTGGCTGCTGTACGTTCCATTTGAGTATACAATACGATAGGGTTTGCGGGACAGGTATTCCGCATGATTAACAACGGCGAACACGATGCGGAGCATGGTGTAAGGAGCAGACGGAGCAGCAAGCCGGCAGGGAGCGGAGCGACGCAGACGGGTGCGTACAAGATCCCAACAATGAACTTCGAAAAAAACAGCGAGGTGAGGTGAAGCGAACCGGAGCGAAGTTGAGCGTTAGCAGACGAGAGTGAGGATGAGTGAACATGACCGGGTGTCAATTAAGGGGAACAGACCGCAAAGGAGAGGATTAAAGGCGCACACAACACCATGCACATACAAGGGACACTATGACGAATGATACGGTCCGGGACTACCGGAAATCCATGAAGACAGCACTCTTCATCACTCTCGTCTTTTTCCTGGTTGAGATTGCCGGAGGGCTGATCTCCGGATCGCTTGCGCTTATCAGCGATGCGGGGCACATGTTCAGCGATGTCCTCTCACTCCTTCTCTCGTTTGCAGCAATGACCCTTGCGCTTCAACTTCCCACCAGGGAGCGTACCTATGGTTACCATCGGGCAGAGATTTTCGCAGCCTTCATCAACTCCCTGCTGCTGATTGCTGTGAGTGCCGGTATCATGTGGGAGGCATTCCAGCGAATACTCAACCCGGCTCCGGTGCAGGGCGGGCTGATGTTAATCGTGGCGGGAATCGGCCTTGTGGCAAACATTGGTGTTGTGTTCCTCCTCCATGGGAGCCATGACCTGAATGTGCGGAGCGCCTTTCTGCATGTGGTGGGGGATACGGTCTCATCGGTCGCAGTGATAGCTGCTGCAGTGTGGATCACCTTCACCGGGCAAGTGATTGCCGACCCAATCCTCTCCATCATTATCGCAGTCCTCCTTGTGATCTCCGCTGCCAGAATACTCCGTGAGACCATCTCGATTCTGCTCCAGTTCACACCTCGTTCGGTGGATTTTGATGCGGTCATTGCTGAAATGACCACCGTAAAAGGGGTGGACGGCGTGCATCATGTCCATCTCTGGAGTCTCTGTTCTGAAATCAACGTGCTTGATGCGCATGTGTATTCCTGCGAACGAGAAGTGGAAAAGATTGAGGGGATGAAACAAGAGATCAAGGAACGGTTGAAGAAGTACCGGATACTCCATTCTACGCTGGAGTTCGAGTGCAATGAGTGCACAGACCGCACTCTTGTGGAACATATCGGGGAGCATCCTCTTTGATCCTGTCGTAAAAAAACGTTATCGCTGTTGAACGGGTTCGGGTATTCATCGCAGCACGGAGCATCCGTTGTCGTACCTGTTAAACCATCGAACCAGTGGTTATAATCCTTGGCGTATTCATCGAAGATACGGCATTACGGGATCATGGAGCATTTCCTGGCAGTGGTCTCAACCGGATCTTCATCCTGTCCCTGATGGAATCGGCCTGCCCTTTCAGTATTGAAATCCCCGGTTGGCCCTGGCGGTAATAATAGAGCAGGAGATGAAAATAGTCTCCCACCAGGTCCTGGAACTCTTTTTTGTACCGCACCTCGACATTACTGTCCCCGACAAAACCCTTGATGGAGATGAACAGCTCTTTTTCAAACGAGAAGTAGGGTTTTCTCAGCTGCTCAAGGAACCGGACCGTACCGAAGTTTTCCAGAAATTTCAGGAAATCTTCGGTCAGCGGTTCGTCAAGCACGTACTCTTTCATGAGCGAGCCGTCAACACAGACTTTCGTCTGAATGGACGTGAGAATCCGCACTCTCTGCCACCTCCCGGACCGCTTCTGCCGCTGCCCTGCATTCATCACGGGTATTGAAATACGATAAACCTGCCCGGACACACCCTTTCCCACCATCAATGCGTTCATGGACGAGCGGGGCGCAGTGGAGCCCGGTCCTCGTGATTACGTTGTAAGCCCTGGCAAGGATGAATCCCACCTCATGGTTGTCGATGCCGGTGATGTTGAACGATACGACCGGAAGGTCAGGGTTTTTGTTATAGATGGTGATGCCCTGTATGTCCTTCAGGTCGCGGATGAAACAGCGGGTAAGATCCGTATTCTTCTCCCCGATTGCTTCCTGACCGGTCGAAGTAATGAACCGGATCCCGGCACAGAGCGATGCGATGCCCGGGTTGTTGTGCGTTCCTGCCTCAAACCGCAACGGCATTTCGGAGGGATGGGTGAGCGTCCGTGAATCCGTTCCCGTGCCACCCTGCCGGGTAATCGCGACTGCATCCGGTTCTGATATGAAAAAACCGCCAATGCCGGGAATGCCGAAGAGTGCCTTGTGCCCGGTGAATACGAAAGCACCAACCGGGATATCCGAAAGATCAACCGGAATATGGCCGGCAGTCTGGGCCCCGTCCACGATGAAGAAAATGTCATTGGCCTGGAGGTATTCTGCTATCGGCCTGATATCCTGCACGGACCCGAGCACATTGCTCCCGTGCGTCATGACAACGAGGCGTGTATCTTCGCAGATTGCCTTTTTTATCGCGGCAAGGTTCACGCGGGTACCGGTGAACGGCACAACCGCGAGCCGGACCACCCCGTCCTGCTCAAGCGCTGTGAGCGGACGGAGCACCGAGTTGTGTTCGAGTTCTGTGGTGATCGCATGGAACGGCATACCGGTCTTTTTTACAAATCCGTGAATCAGCAGGTTCAGCGAGTCGGTGGCATTCTGGGTAAAGACGAAGTGTTCGGGTGGACCGGCATGGAAAAAATCTGCAAGGGCTTCGCGTGCAGCAGAAGGATAATCCACGGAACCATTCCCTGTGGTCCTTCCCGGTTCGTGCAGCGGCTGCCGCAGGCATGCAGCAACTTCCTCAAGCACCGCAGCCGGCTTTGGCCACGTTGTCGCAGCATTGTTGAGGTAGATGAGCGGTGGTTGCGCATCCCGCGGTGAGTGCTCCATAGAGATACCTTTTGTTGTGCACATTCTTTGCTCTTTTGACAAACAAGCCATCATTGCCGCTCGCATGAAGTATCATTATCGCATGAACAGACAACGGGAGGTCGGGCGCGAACGGGTCACCGTGCGTCAGGCATATGAACAATCAACCTGTCAATGAGCAGTTGAACCTTTGTGTTCACATGCATTGCTTCAGATTTTGCAATATCGGAAAAAAAAGATGTGTACATGCCCGGCCCAATGAGCTTACTAAGGTAAGAGCCAGGTGCTCCACCTCACGCATGTACAGATATCCTCAATGTACGGAGGAGTCAATGGTGCAGCATCCGATTATTGCAGGAGCGCCTGAAAGATTCCCCCCACATTTCGGAACTGGAAGCCCAGCTGGTCAGCAAAACCGGCCAGGATATTCTGACCATTCCCCCGGGTGAGACCGAACCGGCTCTGTACCGACTCAGCTGATCCATCCTGCTGCTGGACGGGATCGGAACGCAGGACCTGGTCTCTGGTCATGTTCTTTGTCATGGATTGATCCTGTTCACAGGTCTGGTCGCCGGAACGGGTCTGGAGCATCCGGGCATCGCCGTTTGATCCCGCTCCCTGGTTTTCACCAGCGAGACCGGCATCAGCGTTCAGCCGGACCTGGTCCCGGGTCATGTTCCGCACCATATCCTGATCCTGTTCACAGGTCTGGTCGCAGGTACGGGTCTGGTCCATCCGGGCATCGCCATTCCGGGATGCGCTTCCGCTACTCTCGCCCGGTCCATTCCGGGATTTTTCCTGGGCCGCGGTGTCGCTGGCTGTCTGCTGCTGTACATTCAGGCAATTGCCTGCCTCGTTGCCAATGCCTTGTGCCGGCCCCTGCTGCCCGGCTGCCATGACGGAAGCCGGTGCAAGGATAAGAACAAGCATTGCGCACAGTGCTATCTTCTTGAACATAGTTCTCATTCCTGGCGGGTGGGGGACGACAGGTCCCGGTTCACCCGTTTCCATCAAACCATCAGCAGGCATTATCAAACCTTTTCCCGGACAGTAAGCTACATATCCGCCCGAATCCGTTTGATGAAAATGATCTGAACCTCATGATGGAAGTCACGACTCATTCTGCACCCTACACGATACACGCATGCGGATACCCCGTAATTCCCCTAATGGTTTTCCCGCCAGGAATCAAAAAAAATAGGAGAGAAGGCCTCAAAAAGGGATGAGACACTCACCCGGCTGGAGCTGAAACCGGCCTTACTTCAGCTTCATTATGCATCATCACCGGAGCCTGGCTCATCAGCTTATCGATTGTCCGGGCAGCTTCTGTGGTCAGGTAATAGTGGTTTGACCTGCCGGGGAACCGGTTCTCCACAATCCCGTCTCGTGTCAGGTTGTCCATCTGGCGGGTGACCGACGGGCCGGAGATCATAAGAGCATCTGCAATATGCTGACGGGTCAGTCCCGGGTGCTGGTACAGCAGCCAGAGGATCGCACGCGGGGTATCGGTCCAGAGATAGTGGAACACCATGTGCTCGTACTGGCTGTATGCTCCCTGGTTCAGGAAGTATCGTACGACACCCGGGCGGGTAAAGCAGCTGATCTTTCCGGTCGCTACAAGTCTGTCCAGGTGATACCGCAGGGTATTCTCATTGATACCGGTCAGATCGGTAAGCGTCTTCACATCGATACCTGGCGTTGCGGTAATTGCCTGGTAAATACCATGTCGTGCATCATGTTCCAGCACATTCTTCTTCGAAATTCTGCGGAATCCCCCAAGTAACAGCATGTTGAGCGGGAAGAGCGACGGCAGTGGGAAGGAGGAAGGTGCAGGGCCAGGAGCTAATGGTTCCAGTATCCGGGACAGGAACGATCGTTTGGAACGTTGCCGCGAGGGGGTCTCCTCTTTTGACTCGTCACGGGTCTGGCCTGACGCCGGAGGGAGCGGGCTTGCCTGTGCAGGACCGCAGGGATAACTACCGGATTGTGCGGGGGGTCCGCGTTGTTGCGGTGACGGTCCACGACTGGCACCCGGTACAGGAGTATAGCTGTTCCCGCTCCCGGATGCGGATCTGGCGACAGCTACACCACCCGGCGATATCATCATACCCGCAAGTCTTCCCGATTCCCTAAATTGTCCCTGAGCATCAGGGGTTCTGACTGCATTTTCCCCCCCGGTCCCCTGAGAAGGTCCCGTGTGTTGTGCTGCACCAGCACGTGCGTTGGTGCTGAGATCTGATCGACCAGAAAAGTCTGCTGACAGACCTGATGAGGGAGAGGATCCGGCATTGGTATTCTCCGGCACGGCTTGCGTACTCTTGTCAATCGTACCCGGACGTTCCCGGGTCTTACCGGAGATCATCACCTCAGGCCCGGCCTGATCAGGCGACTGTGATGAGACACTACTACCGGTATCGATTCCCGGCGCTTTCTCCCCGGATCCCAGGGAATTCGTGGCAGACAATCCAGATGAGACATTAACCTGGGCACCATGGTCACTCATCGGTGATGAAGATCCGGATTGACCGGCATGGGCAGCCTGTGCTGGCAGGCATATGACAAGAATGACGAGTGACAGGATCAGGAATATCCGGCAAAATTGCCTGTTCATTCAGGTACTTTATGCAGAAAAGCTCCATAAATACAATCTCATAGCGGCAGCTACATATCACGTCCTGGCAGTAAGGACACGAGGAAAAAACAACGGATACCTGCAGATCATTCATGGGCTTCCTGCGGGGATGCACTCTTTCCGGGATTTGCCCATCATATTCTTGTTTTCCCGGTTGTCAAAACGTGAATATATAAAAAAGGTCTGGACAATTTCCATTATCTTTTTTATATCTTTCTGCTTTTCCTTGCAGTCAGGATAAGATCCTTAATCTCTGATGGCAATTGTTCATCCTGCCATCTTCTTTCTGCATCTGGTGATGTACCTGCATTTTTCACGGCTTTCAAAGCATACCACGCTGCTCCTAATGAATGGTCAGCCATATGAGCTGTTGCAACAGCGTGTCCAACACAACGAGCTACCGCTATTGAAGTCGGATCAGAAGATTCTCTTGCCACAGCATGTGCGGCTACTGAAGCTTTCATTGCATCACCTGTTGAAGCGTTTCTAACTTTCCACTCTTTAGCCACTTTTAGTGCATTTTTTAGTCGTTCATCTGGTATTTCACCGAAAAGATGCAATACATTCTCCGCACAGTCGCAAGCCCATTGAATTAACTGATAGTGCTGTTCCTTTTTTAAAGGTCCGCCCCGATGTTCTGCAACAAATCTTTTGTCTCGCATTTTTGCCTTTCTCCACAATGTTTCGTTATGGTATGTCATTTTTACATTTGACCCAAAAATTCTCAAATACCCGCAATCTTTCGTCTGTTTTTTTGACTATTTTATTTCATATATCCCTTTTGAATCCAGTCTGGCGAAGTCAGGACCAAACTGCCCTTCTACAAAGGCAATCCGTCCATCGTCGCTTGTCCTGGCACTGACCGGGTTTGCCAGTGCAGTGACCATTGTACTGCCATACACTTCTTTCGGCCAGACTGCGTTCCACTTCACTCCACCCACGACCGTGGACCTTGGTATTATCCTTGGACTGGTTGCAGCGTTCTTCGTGTGCGCTGAACTGGTGAAGAACTTTTACTACCGCTCCACGAACTAAATACCCTGGACAGACAGGAGTGATTCAATCACAAAGAATTACCGGTGAGAGGTCGTGGTTCTCTTTCCCCCGGGTCTAAAAAAACGCCGCATCATGCAGCTGGTGCACAGGGGCAAGACGTTTCACCACCCTCTGCCATATTCCCCGGCACATGGCATGCAGACAAACGTGCCATCCCGGACACGTGCCCGGTGCTCGGCAACCATTTCGCCGCACCTGGCACACTGGACAGACGTGAAGATCTTTGCCCTTACGGGAATCTCCGGCTTAACTTCCCTGGCAATGAACAGTTCATCAATTGGCATCGAAAGGATCGTATCTATGACTGTTGCCTGCCGCTCATGAAACTCCGTTTGTTCATCAGGTGTTGCTGTGCCGCCCATCACTTTTTCCCGGAGTGCTGATGCAACAGGGTCGATACGCTGTATGACTGGTTCCGGCCGCTGGACAAGACGTATTGCACGGTGTGATTTCCGGTTGATGAACGTATAGGCGTGCTTACCGAAGTCCTGGAGTATCAGGTTGCCCTTGCCCACCGAGCAGCCGGCAACCAGCTGGATCGCATCGACCCCACAGGCATCGTTCTCAACAATCGCGACAAGATCTTCGTCTTCAGAACGTCCGGACCGGAGGTACTGGAGTGCATATTCTGCTGCACGGTAGCCAAGTGCAAGACCCGGGCAGGCGTGCCCGTGGAACGCTACGGCTTCTTTGTAGGATTTTATAGACCTGGTCATAGGATCACATGAGCAGTTTGTTTGCGTTAAGGGAAAAAATTTCGTTGTTCTCTTCTGCCATCAGGAATACAAAAAGCCGGGGCATTTTACGGGCTTTTTTTAAGGAGCGGTTTAAGGGAAACGGGCACTGATTTTGAGCCCGGATTGGGGGTGAGAGGTGGGTGAATGGGAGGTGATGAAGTTAATCCGGTCTTGAATACCAGTGTATTCCGTACCGGTCTTTTTTTTCAACCAATGTCCTGTTTTTTATGCATTTTTTCAGGTATATCCTGAACATAGCCATGTGAATATCCCCGATATTTGACGCAATGGCATACATACTGAATTTTCCCTTGTATTTTTTAAGATATCCATTAAGTTTCTTTTCCATTCTCTTCTCTGGATTATCCGTTATCGCCAGGGTCCGCCTTCGATTACTGATCGGCGTTTCAACGTCGCGTGTATCATAATTTCTCCTGGTTTTCTTTTCCTCTTTCCAGATATTTCCGCATCTTTTACAATGAAGGGTTTTCAGGAGACTATACACGTCTTCACTGGCACAGACCGGACAACGTACTTGCGTCACTATTTCATCACCACATTCGCAGGTAAAGATTGACTATCTCATGAACATGTAATTAATAAAGGGGTACAGGGCAATGCATTGCTGGATATTTATACTATCCCATTTTAAAAATTTTTTTAAAACCAGCCAGTGGAATGGGGCAATACTCTGCCCTGGTGCATTCAGGACATTCGTATTCGCATCGTCATGCTCTAAAAGGTGACATGGTAAAAAAGGACGATTGAATTACAAGAGCAATACAATATTTTTTCCAGGAGCACCATGCGATGAAGGGAACACAACAAAAGGAAAGAAGACGATGTTTCCTGTCCGTTATGCGGTCATACGGATGTACACTACCATAAGGAAACGGACAGGTATGTCTGCGGGCACTGTGACTATGGCTGGTATACCATCGAACACGGTACCAATCATCGGAACCGGGAAACATAGCGCCATTTTACCCGGATTATTACGATATACAACAGTGCCGGAACGCCAACCGGGAGGAACAGGATTATGCTGATCCAGATATATACACCGAAAAAAGCTCGTCCCGGGTCATATACAATCCATAAAAGTACATTGAGTAACATTTCGTACCAGAAAATAGTCTGGTAAAACCCTCACTAACAACTCCTGTAAATAATTTTTGATGAGAGCCTCTGGTTACCGTTCGACGGGTACTGCATAAAAAAAGGTGGTGGAGAGACCGGGATTTCTTATGAATGATTCAGGCCCCGGTCCCGCGTTCGATGATGAGGACATAATCTGCAAAGAGATATTTCTTATACCGTTTTTTCCCGGTAATTTCTTTGAGAATTCCCAGCTTCTCAAACTGGTTTACCAGATCATACGCGGGCTGGTGACTGATGCCCAGCACTGAACTGATGTCTGAGACCGTAACAACCGGTTTTGAAAAAAGGAGATCGAGGAGCCGGACTGCACTCAGGCCCCCAACATTATTCCGGACAAGCATATCGAGGAGTTTTTCTTTCAGGGTGATAATCTCCCGTGCATTAGCGAGTGCTTCGTGGGAGACTTCAATGATCCCGCGAAGAAAAAATTTCAGCCAGGATTCCCAGTCGCCTTCAAACCGGATTTCCTGGAGGAGTGAGTAGTATTCTTCGCGGTGGGTTTTTAAGTAGATGCTCAGGTACAGGAGCGGGCGGGCAAGAATTCCTTTCCAGCAGAGGTAAAAGGTGATGAACAACCGCCCCATCCGGCCATTCCCGTCAATGAACGGGTGGATGGTCTCGAACTGGGCATGCACGAGCCCTATCTTGATCAGGGGCGGAATCCTGTCGTCTGCAGTGATGAACGCTTCGAGATCTTTTAATAATTCCGGCACTTTTTCCGGGGGCGGGGGGATGAATGCTGCAGAGTAGATGGTTGAACCTTTCGGGCCAATCCAGTTCTGGACAGTGCGGATCTTTCCCGGTTCTTCTTTTCCACCCCGTGTTCCTTTGAGCAGAATATGGTGGATCTCCTGCAGGATCTCTAAGGAAAAGAGCTCGCGGCTGATCCGTGCAAGCCCGTCATCCATTGCCCGGATATAATTGATGACTTCCTTGACCTCATTGATATTATCCGTGGGGACCATATCGGCTTCGAACTGGAGAATGCCCTTGAGCGAAGCCTGTGTCCCCTCGATCTGGGAACTGAGCAGCGCCTCTTTTTTCACGTACATGGCGACAAAGAGATCTGCGTTGGGGAGAACGGTAGTCATGCCATCGAGACGGGCGAGAGCACGATCTGCTTCAGAGAGGAGGTGATGGAGTTCGTCATCAAAATGTACCGGGGGATTTGGGGGTAGCGGCCGGGGAATGTATGCATGGTATCCCCCCTCCTGTCGTACAGGAACGCCCATCCGGCTTTCGATCATAGTTCTTCTTCTCCAGATTATCCTTCACGGTTTCGCTTGTAATTCTGGTAAACCAGAGTTACACGTGTTTGTGTTGTTTAAGTCTGTTTATCCAGAATAAGTTTGCGGTGCCGGAGCAGCAGAGCAGTCCCCCGGGGGGACAGATACCATGCAACGTCACCCGGAAACTTAGCGCCATTTTACCCGGAGTATCACGATATACAACAGTGCCGGAACACCAGCCAGGAGCACCAGGACTATGCCGACCCATCACGATGAGATGAGGTGCGGAGATGAGACCCCTTACCACCGCATCCAGATTCAGGGAAGCAATCACGATCAACGAAGATCCAGAAAAATTAATCAGCCGTCGTTCCCTTCGGGCCTTTCTTTTTCTGGTTTGTCGTGCATAATTCTATTGCGATGCAAAGGACCGCACAACGATTATCAAAAAACCATGCACATTCGCTCCCGATACACGGGATTTCAATAAGTAAACCTTCATTATTGACAGCAGTTCCGAACTTCATGGGACAGCACTTTTTTTGTGATGGCATAAAGAAGAGTTAACCTTGACGTAATGAATCTTTCTTATGACCAGAGTGGCATTTTTTTTGAGTTCCCTTAAACCCTGAAAATATATACGAGAGTCCGGATTTGAACTCCCCACGTTCATCCTGTCTTTTACCCGTATTCCGGAATCTTAGCAATGATGCGTGATGAAATTCATTAAAAAATTCCCAAACTGATACTCCGGTGCCTTTCGGAACACCTCGAAATAATTCCCGATCAGGTCATTTTCCCATTCTTTCAGGTTATGGGGGAGCAGCGGTTTTTCCTCAATGT
>CAYWHL010000043.1:0-5854 GCA_964457995.1 uncultured Methanoregula sp.
ATGTTTACAACATCCTCAAGCTGCATCGGTTCAAAAAAGAGCCGGTCCGATGTATCAAAATCAGTCGATACCGTTTCGGGATTGTTGTTGACGATGTGGACCTCAACTCCTTCATCACGCAGGGCCTGCACAGCATGGACCGTGCAGTAGTCAAATTCGATTCCCTGCCCGATACGGATGGGGCCCGAACCAAGAATGAGTATTTTCTTTTTGTCTGTGGGGACAATCTCACAGGCCTGTTCGAACGTGGAGTAGAAATACGGAGTATTTGCGGGAAACTCCGCTGCACAGGTATCCACCATCTTGTACGTGGGAAGACCGGCCATCTCTTCAACCTGTTCAATCGAAAGCCCGGTGATTTTCACTAACTCTGCATTGGAAAACCCGTATCGTTTTGCGGCGAGAATATCCCCTGGTTCATGGTGATCCACGAGCTGCTTTTCCAAATCAACGATGTTTTTGAATTTCTCAAGAAAGAAGGGAGTTATCGATGTAAGCTGTGCAATCTCATCTATCGGGAATCCCTGGCGAAATGCATCAAAGAGACAGTGGAACCGTTCGTCAGTCGGCCGTGAGAGGATCATGCGGATCTCGCTGGGGCTTGTATGGGGGATGACATCAGTATCTATCGAGCGTTTTGCTTTCATGAGGGCTTCTTCCAGCGTTCTCCCGATTGCCATAACCTCCCCCGTGCTTTTCATGGATGTGGATAGTGTGCGGTCCGCTCCCTTGAACTTGTCAAATGGCCAGCGGGGAACTTTGGCAACGATGTAATCAATTGAGGGTTCGAAGGATGCAGGGGTGCAGCCGGTCACGGTGTTTGTGATCTCATCAAGGCGTAGCCCGATTGCAATTTTTGCCGCAACACGTGCGATAGGGTATCCTGTCGCTTTTGACGCAAGTGCTGATGAACGCGAGACGCGGGGATTTACTTCAATGACGCGGTAATCCCCGTTCTTATAAGCAAACTGGATATTGCACCCTCCCTGAACATCAAGAGCACGGATAATTTTAATCGCTGCACTCCGCATCATCTGGAACTCATCATCCCTCAGAGTCAGGATCGGGGCTACGACCACACTCTCACCGGTATGAATCCCCATAGGGTCGATATTTTCCATACCACAGATGATAATACAGGTGTCTGCAGAATCGCGCATTACTTCAAATTCAATCTCCTTCCAGCCCAACACACTCTCTTCAATGAGAACCTGGTGAATACGTGAACGTGAGAGACCGAGTTCAATGATCCGGACCAACTCCTCTTTTGTTTTTCCGATACCTCCGCCTGCCCCTCCCAGCGTGTACGCCGGCCGCACAACTGCAGGCAGCCCTACCAGGTTAATTGCCTCATCAACCTGGTTCAGCGAATTCAGGATCAGACTGTTTGGAACCGGTTCTTGGATCTGCATCATAAGATCCCGGAACTTTTCACGATCCTCACCCCGGTAGATTGCCTCAAGGGGTGTGCCCAGGATTTCAACATCTTTCAATGCACCCATTTCAGCAAGCTCGGCAGTCAGGTTAAGCCCGGTCTGTCCCCCCATACCGGAAAGGACACCGTCAGGGCGCTCCTTCTCTATGATTTTTGCAATAATCTCAGCCCGCAGCGGTTCAATATATATGGTATCTGCCATATCAGGGTCGGTCTGGATGGTTGCAGGATTAGAGTTCACTAAAACTACCTTAACGCCCTCCTCGCGCATGGCACGACAGGCCTGGCTCCCTGAAAAGTCAAATTCTGCGGCCTGTCCGATCTGGATCGGTCCGGACCCGATAATCAGGACTTTTTTGATATTCTGCCGTTTGGGCATTATTTGAACCTCCTGAAAAGACCATCAAAATAGTGGCATTCCGTATCACGCGGGCCTGCATGTGCTTCAGGATGGAACTGAACACAGGATATATTCAGATGTTCACTTTCAAATCCTTCCACGGTTTTGTCATTTGCATTGATGAACGTGACATCTGACCCTTCAGGCAGGGAATCTCCGTCAACTGCGAAGCCATGGTTCTGGGTCGTAATAAAAATTCTGCCATCTTTATATCGGACCGGCTGGTTTGAGCCGCGGTGACCAAATTTGAGTTTGTAGGTATCTCCTCCCAGAGCAAGTGCGGTAATCTGGTTGCCCATACAGATACCGAACACGGGAAGCTCACCGATGCATTTTTTCACGGTAGCAATAGTCGGGCGAGCGGTCTTTGGATCCCCCGGACCATTCGTGATGAAGAGACAATCCGGTTCAACGCCAAAAATATCTTCCGGTGTAGCATTATAGGGGAAGACATACAAATCGCCATCCCTGGCAGAGAGACTTGAGAGTATGTTGTTCTTGAGACCAAGGTCAAGAACAGCAATTTTTTTTCCCGTTCCCGGGATACGGTACGGGGTTTTGCAGGAAACAGCGGGGATAAGATCGCAGTCCGATATGGGAGTGGTCTTTTTTGCAAGGTCTATTGCGTATTCGAAATTGTCATCCCCCACAACGAGAGCCGCCCGTAATGTACCTTTAACCCTCGTTTTAATGGTAAGCATCCGGGTATCCACGCCACAAATGCCTAATAATCCATTCTGTTCAAAATAGTTGCGTATTGTGGATCTTTCATCGGGTTTCTCACAGATCTCGCGGCAGACTGCCCCGAATGCCTTGACATTTTTGCTCTGCATATTCTGCGTATCGGCACCGTAATTCCCTATCAGCGGGAATGTAAACATCAGGATCTGACCATAATAACTGGGATCGCTGAGCGCTTCCATATACCCGCTCATGAGCGTGTTAAAAACGAGTTCACCGGAGCACTCGCCTTCAATACCAAAACCCTTCCCAATCACATAATCCCCATCTTCGAGACCCAGAACCGCTTTCATGATTTCCCAATATAGTGTGCCTGAATAGTTCTTAACGATAGTGCAGTACCTTTTATTTTCTTTTACGGGCTCTCATAACATTCATCGTGCACGAGCTGCTGATTTTTTGTCCTGTACCGGTACGAGGGGAAGTGCATTAAAAAAACAGGTGTCAGCACGGATACACATAAAAAGGTCAAGACCAGAATAGTGAATTATATAAAGGAATTTATGAGGTCGAAACCATGGGAACGTTTGGACGAAAGATTGTCGATACCGATGTTGAAGAACTCTTAAAGATCCTCAACAAGGCATTTTCTGATGAATGGCTTGCTTATTACCAGTACTGGATTGGATCCAAAATTGTCCGTGGACCCAACAAAGAAGCTGTCATTGCCGAGCTGACGCTTCATGCAACAGAGGAACTCGGGCATGCAGTCCTTCTCACCACGCGGATTATCCAGCTGGGAGGGACACCGGTAACACAACCGCAGGACTGGTTCAAACTTACCAATTGCGGGTATGATGCACCGGATGACCCCTATGTGATCAAGGTGCTTGAACAGAACATCAAGGGTGAGCAGTGCGCCATCAGGACATACAACAGCCTGTTGAAAAAGACAAAAGACAAAGACCCGGTTACCTATAACATCATTCTTGGCATCCTCCAGATGGAAGTCGAGCACGAGGAGGACTTACAGGCCCTCCTTGAAGATATCTCAGTGATGATGAAAAACAGGTAAACCTTTTTTTACCAGTCCCTGTACTGGAGGGCGGTTAAACCCCGCCTCCTTAATTTCTCCGGCACCATGATCGGGCACCATGAAGATGGTAAGCTATCTTCTGCGTAAGGGCTGATTCAGAATCAGTAAAGGATAGTAACGCTTTTTGAAGTATCCCCCGTTTGCAGTAGTCTCCGAAAACAGGGAGAAAAGACCATCCAAAATAGCACGGGGGCGGGTGAACAGGTAGTGTCCCCTCCGGCACTGCAATTATACCTGCTACAAACCAGGAAGAAACAAAATACATCGGCCTGTTGCCTGCCCTGACCATATCCCCATTTATAAATAGTATTTGCAGCAATCTCCATAAAAAGGAGGGATAGTGATTTCTTATGGTTGTTGAACATGTAAACGGCAAAAAAATGGGAAAAGTTATCTTGTATGCCCTGAGTACCTGCGGGTGGTGTGCAAAGACAAAAGAATTATTACGGGAACTCGGCGTGGATTTTGACTTTATCTATGTGGATCTTCTTGAAGGCAAAGAGCAGGATGATGTCATGAACGAGGTAGAGAAATGGAATCCCAAAGGCTCATTCCCGACACTGGTCATCAAAGATACCATAAGTATTGCAGGATTCCGTGAAGCAGAGATCCGGGAGGCTTTGAAAGAATGAATCTGATTGTTGTTGATGAAAAGGAAGTAGATCGTGTATATATAACTCTGAAAAAAGAGGCAGAAGGCGGGGGTTACTTCCTGAATCCTGACGTGGATTTCACGAAAAATCTCGTCCGGGGGCTCTTAAAAAATGAACAGCGCTACGGGTACCGTGCCTGCCCCTGTCGCCTCGCTTCAGGAAAAAAGGAAGAAGACCTGGATATTATCTGCCCCTGTAATTACCGGGATCCTGATGTGAATGATTTTGGCGCCTGCTATTGTGCACTGTATGTAAACGAAGCGGTTGCAGGTGGAAAAGAGCATGCTGCACCAGTTCCTGAACGAAGGCCGCCCAGGTCAGAGCGTGGTAAAAAAGGTGCCGTGCAGATCTTGTCCAGCGGTCCTTTCCCCTCCCTGCCATTCCCTGTCTGGCGTTGCATGGTCTGCGGGTATCTCTGTGCCCGCGAACAACCACCGGAAATATGCCCCATCTGTAAAGTCAGAAAAGAGCGGTTCGAACGCTTTCTCTGACACATGATTTTTCTTTTTTCTCAGGGATACGAGTGTTCTATGAAGAATCCTCAAATACCGCCTGAGCCAATAGTACTGGCATGAAAGGAACCGTCCTGATTGAAGTTGTCGGCCTGAAAAATTCCGAATGCTGCCCCTTTCCCTGCGATGAAAACCGCTCCTGCGGCCTCTCAGGATGCTTTCCTACAGGTAAACTCACGTCAGCGTTTGAGGAATTGAAAAAAGTTCTGGCAGCAGAGTACGGCACCCGGGTTGACCCAAAACTCACGCTCATAGATGATGGAACACCGGATTACATACGTACAATAATCGAAACTGAATATCCCCCCCTCCCCATGATCCTTGTCAATGGACGGATCACCCGTATCGGGCGCATATCACTGGACCGGATAAAAAAAGAGATTGAAAAAGAATTTTAGCTATACAATTTTTGTCAGGGCTCCGTTCTCAAGATCATAATACAAGCCGTGAACCTCGATTGATTTTTCCCTGAGTGCGGTTTTTACCAGCGGGTAGGTCTTCAGGTGTTCTATCTGGAGATGGATGTTCTCCAGTTCGATCATCCGTGAACGGTTCTTTGACTCTTCAGCCGTGGCGGGTTTTTTAATTTTGCTGTCCACCCTGTTTTTTGCCTCAATTGCGTTATTAAGCCAGAGCGGGATATAAACATCGTCCAGTTCCTTATCGAGTGCCTTTATCGCTCCGCAATCGGAGTGGCCGCAGATAACGATATCCTTGACCTTGAGATGCCTGATAGCATATTCCAGCACCGTGGCAAAATTCCAGTCATGGATCGGGACGACATTCCCGATATTCCGCTGAATGAATAACTGTCCCGGCTTCATCTGTGTGATATGCCCTGTCTGGAGGCGCGAATCCGAACACCCGATCCAGAGGACGGGGGGGCTCTGTCCTTTCGTGAGTTCCTGGTAATGATCAAAGTTCTGTTTAAATTCTGTTTCACGGAATTTTTTATTTCCTTTAAGCAACTGGTCGATCATGAAAATCTTCTCCGATGCAATAAACACGTTATATCCTTGATACGATGCTTATGCCTTAATTCTTGCTTGAGGTGCAGATCTATTAACCTTTCGAAAT
>CAYWHL010000043.1:5954-14760 GCA_964457995.1 uncultured Methanoregula sp.
AACATTTCCGACGACCATAAAACCCTTCAGCTCCAACCCTATTCCAATGGACTCCTTCGATTCCTATTTCCCGTATGCTGAATATCGCCCGGGCCAGCGTCATATGCTTGAGGTTGCAGCACAGGCAGCACGGGAAGGCGGGATTACCCTGATCGATGCCCCGACCGGCAGCGGAAAGTCGAGTGTGGTTGCCTCCCTTCTCGCAGAACGGAAAGGGAGAAAAGTGATAATCGCAGTACGCACCGTCAGCCAGCTCACTACATTCATCCGCGAGCTTGAGCTGGTGAGAAAAAAACAACCAAAGCTCAAAACCATGTATCTCGTAGGGAAGTCAAGCATGTGCCCGCTTGGTGGTGAAGGGGATGTGTACCGCAGGTGTGAAGGGGTAAAAGCATTCTCTTCATCCCTCATGCGGGAACGGGCGGAAAAAGGTGCATGCATCCCGTCAAAAGATCCGTTTATCATCCAGCAGATCCGCCGTATGGACAGGGATCATCCGCTCATCTGCCCCTATTATATCAACAGTAAAATGTTTGTGCAGGCAGAGACCGCAGGTCTTAAGATGGTGCCCTCGACAGCTCTGCGCACTAAGGCCGACCGGGTCATCGCCCGGCCGGTCACCCCGCGGGAACTGGGGGAGTTCTGCGGGGATATCTGCCCGTACGAACTGATGATGCACGCTGCCCGGAATACTGATGTAGTGATTCTGAACTATCACCATCTCTTTAACAGGGACATCCGGGAACAGCTATACGCCAGCCTTGGCGTCGAACCACATGACATCCTGCTCCTGATTGATGAAGCTCACAACTGCGGCGATATAATAACCAGCATTGAAAGCGTTACTCTGGAAGAACGCAACCTCGAACAGGCATCCCGGGAGCTCTTAAGCCTGCGCAAGCGTCACAAAGGTGCAGATGCAGTCAGCCATGTCCTTCCCCGGCTTACCACGTTTATCCGCGGGCTCGCAAACTCTGTAGAAGTGGAAGACTGGTTTGATCCTTCTATTTTTAACCGGATGATAGTGAGGGAATCCCTCTACAAAAATATGGATGAGATCGTGGACGACTTAATCGGGATTTCCGGGTCCATACGGGAAAAGAACCTTAAATCAGGGGAATATCGCGAAACTGCCATAGAGCGGCTGACAAATTTCCTGTTCCGGCTCTCGCAGTCAGCAACGGATCCCGCGTATCTGACAGTATACCGGATGGAGCCTGAAGGGATCACCCTGGAAGTGCGCAATATCGATCCCGCCATACCCATGCAGGAGATCTGCACTGCACATGCCTGCTGTATCCTGATCTCGGGCACGCTTTCACCGGTTGACAGCTACGCCCGTTATTACTTCGGGGACACACCGGTAAAAACACTTGCTTTGCCCAATAATTTCCCAAAAGAGAACCGTCTGGTTTTTTGCGCAAACGACATCACAACTGCTTTCTCAATGCGTCAGAACGTGGATAACAATTCCCGGATCAGTGACTATATCAAAGCGTTCTGCATACTGAAAGGAAACCTTGCAATTTATTTTCCCAGCTACCAGATTCTTGAAACCTATGCGAACCTTGCTGTCCCGCACATACGGGAAAGAAAAATCTTTATCGAACCACGGGATGCAACTGATGCCAGTTCAGCGCTTACAACATTCCTGTCCCTGCCTGCACAGGGCAGGTCAGGGGTCTTGTTTGCGGTCTGTGGCGGAAAGTGGAGCGAAGGTCTTGATTATCGCGGGGAGATGCTGAACGGTGCAATGGTTGTCGGGCTGCCGCTTGCACCGTTCAACCGTGTGCGAAAAATGATGATAGAATATTTCAGGCATAAATTCGGTGAAGAGGGGGAGTTTCTTTGTTATACACTGCCAGCGATAAATCGCTCCCTTCAGGCATTAGGGCGAGTGCTTCGTACACCACAGGACCGGGGTGTACTGGTTTTTGGAGAGAGGCGGTTTTTAGAAAAAAGGGTTCATAATGCGCTTCCCGCATGGATTCAGGATGAAATGATCGTGTGCGATATTACACGGTTCAGGGAGATGATTTCACAATGGGAATCGTAGGAGGTGCATGCCGGTTCGGGCTCTGGTTTGTCCACGTCTGGGCGAACGGTACAACTGTCCACCGGATCAGGTTTGCGGTAACAGGTATACCGGGAGAAGTACCGGACGTACTAAGGCAATACTGCGCAGGTCACGTGGTGAGTCTTGCAGGACTTGACAGCATTGCGCTCCACGATGAAACAGTATACAGCAGGATATACCGGGCAGTTCAGCAGGTCCCGTATGGCAGCACGTCAACCTATGGGGAGATCGCAGACCGGGTTGGTACAGTCCCACGCGTAGTCGGTCAGGCACTGGCACGCAATCCAACGCCGCTTATTGTCCCCTGCCACCGTATCCTGGCTGCTCACGGTATCGGTGGTTTCTCTCCATCTGTCGAGATCAAGGAGGCGTTGCTTGCGATGGAAAAAAAAGGATTACACAAGGTGAAGAAATGACGCCACCCGGCAATCATGCACCTGATATTATTTTTACTGCCCGGAGTTTATCTGAAAAAGCGCACATGGTTATGAATGGAGCACCGTTGTGAGATCTGCAGTTGTATTGGTTGGTGGCGAGGCACGGCGTGCAAACGGGCAGGAGAAATATTTTTTCACGTACCAGGGCAGGACATTCATTGAGCGCCTGGTCGATTCGCTCCGGCAGGTGGTTGATGAGATTATCCTTGTTGCCAGGAACCCTGAACAATGCAAACGGTTCCAGAAGATTGAAGGAATACGATGCATCACTGACATCCGCGTGGGCATCGGTCCGATCGGTGGACTTCATGCAGGATCCCTTGAAGCACAAGGAGACCTGATCTTTGTTTCTGCATGCGATATGCCCTGTATAGATCCATCAGTTATTGCACACCTTTTTAGTGTAATAGATAATTATGATGCCGTGATACCAATATGGAATCCTGATATGCTCGAACCCCTGCATGCAGTCTACCGGAAAACAGCCCTGCTTTCCTATCTCGAAAGCCATGATTCATTGTCGCTCCGGGCAATGGTCACGAGTCTTTCTGCCCTGTATGTCCCGGTTAACGAATTAAAAATTCTTGACCCCGATCTTAAAACGTTCACCAACATCAACAAAATAGAAGATCTTGAACATATCAATAGCCGGGACTGGAAGCAGATACACCGTCCCCTCAAATGAAAAAAATTTAAATAATCAGATGCTTTTGTGGGAAATGACCACACTATATATAAATATATGTAATGATATCAATAATTAGTACTATACCAGATCCCTTACATCGGCCGGGCTGGGAATTATTGCAGGGGACAGCCAGTGGAACTATTATCTGTTGAAAATGCGGAAGTGCTACGCCTGTTCATCGTCGCCGTCGCATCCATCGGTGCCTTCCTCACTACGGTCTTTTCGCTCATGAACGGTATTTTTAATGTCTTTCCCTTTCACTATATCCTGCCAATTATCCTGGTTGTCTATTTGTACCCGGAACGGGCAGTACTTTTCTCGCTGGGGTTGGGCCTGATGTATATCAGCCTCATTTACCTGTTAGGGAATTCAGACCCTACCCAGATAGCGATTGCCACGGCATGGTTTGTGATCTTTATCACTCTGGGAGTCGTGGGATCCTCCTATGCAATCAAATTGCGTGAAGAGCGGACCCGGGTGAGGAATATCCTGGACAACTCCCAGGACGGCATATTCTGTTTTGACGTAAAGGATCTGCGGATTCGTGAAATCAATCCTAAATGCACCCAATGGCTGAAGTACGACCGCAAGGATCTTATCGGTAAGGAGATCTCAGTCATCTGGACTGACAAGGAAGAAATACAGCAGTTCATCAGGGATGTGAATCAGGAACCGGAAAAAGACCAGAAACACCGGGAACGTGAAGCGCGTTTCTGCCAAAAGGACGGGGCTGTATCCAGGTTCGTCATTTCCCCCATGCTTGTTACAAAAGGGCAGGTACTCTGTTCAGCCATCGATATTACCAGGAGTAAAATCGTGGATGAGGAGATAATAAAAACTCTCGATGATCTCGAACGACAGGTCAAAAAGCGGACCGCAGACCTTGAGCGGATGAATGAAAAGCTGCGGGCAGAGATCCTTGAATGCCGGCGGTTTGAAAGCACTGTCCTGAACGGGCATCCCCTGCCGCCAAAAAGGGAGGATATATGATCGCACCTGGTGCCTTCAGGTACCATATTTTCTGGATGATAACAATCGTTCTGTCTATTATCATCGCGATCGCTTCAACGATTTTCTCACTGACTCATGGCATATACGAAGTCTTTCCGTTCCTCTACTTCCTGCCTATCATTCTCTTTATTAATTTCTATCCAAACAGGGGTGTGATCTTCTCACTCGCCATCAGTACCGTCTTTCTTTTGCTGGTCTATTTTTTCAGCAGTTTCAACCCGGACCTTGTCGCAGTATCAACAGCATGGTATGTTATTTTCGTCACGATTGGCTTTGTCATGTCCTCGTTTGCCGAAGGATTCAAGGCAGAAGAGAGAAAATACCGGGAGATCTTCGAGAACTCGCAGGCAGGAATATTCACCTTTGATGTCGTGACACAGCGTATCCAGGAAATGAACGGGAAATGCGCACAGATGCTCGGATACGAACGTCATGAGCTCATCAATAAGGAACTCAGCCACATCCTCCTGGAATCTGTTGAAAAGGACCCCTTTCTTACCCGGATCCAAAAGAATTCAGAAGTCGGGGATATTGAACTTCTCCTCAGGACGCGGGAAGGCTCGGTGCGCCAGTTCCTCGTTTCTGCATCCCTTTCTCCCGGGAATACTGTAATCTGTTCTGCTATCGATATCACTGAACGAAAACTTGCAGAGCAGGTTATTAAGAAAGCACGTGAGGATCTCGAGAGAAAAGTAAAAGAGCGATCCGAAGAGCTCATGCGGGCAAATGACGGCCTCAAGGCAGAGATCCTCGAACGAAAACGGTTTGAAGCAACACTCCAGCTGGCGAACCGCAAGCTCAATACACTCTCCTCCATCACAAGGCACGATATTCTCAACCAGATCACGGCTATCGTAATGTATGTTTCTCTTGCAGAAGAGATTGTCAACGACCCGGTACTCCTGGATCATCTTAAAAAGATCGAGCAGAGCACACAGATGATCCAGAAACAGATACGGTTCGCCCGCGATTACCAGGACATTGGATTAAACGCTCCCCAGTGGCAGAATGTAAAAAATACTATCATGAGCGCAATTGCCGGCCTTGAGCTCGGGAGTATCCGCGTTGAGAACGATGTGGGCGCCCTTGAGATATATGCAGACCTGTTACTCGAGAAGGCGTTTTATAATATCGTGGATAATGCACTTCGCCATGGGCAAACAGAGACAAAAATCCGGTTCTCTGCACAGGAAACACAAGAGGGCCTGACAATTTTCTGTCAGGATGATGGTGTCGGAGTCCCCGCTAGTGTAAAAGAGGGAATTTTCAGACGTGAGTATTACAGGAATACCGGTTATGGACTCTTTCTTGCAGCTGAGATCCTGAGCATCACGGGAATTACCATCTATGAAACAGGAGAACCGGGATCCGGGGCACGGTTCGAAATACGGGTGCCTAAAGGCATATACCGGTTCAAAAAAACAGCTGATGACCTCTGATACCACACGATACGTTTTTTTAGCGTGCTGTCAGATGTCCTTCTTTCTGCCGCTTGCATCCCGCATATAATGACCAAATTCACTTTTCAGGAGCATGTCCCCGGAAAACACCGGACCGTCCCTGCATACCCGGAGACCGGACGGGTCTATGCAACATGAACCACATATACCTACACCACATTTCATGTACCGGTGCAGCGAGAATTCGGTTTTATATGCGATTCCTTTTTCCTCTACCCTGGTGAGTACCGCGCGCATCATCACTTCGGGACCACAGACGGATATACGGTCATATGCACCGAGGTTCAGGTCATCCATGAGATCGGTCACATAACCGTGCATACCCAGGGATCCATCATCAGTTGCAATCAGTACATCTGTGCACTCGTCCAGCTGGTCAACAAACAGGAGCTCCTCTTCAGTACGGGCACCCAGAAGCATAGTCATGACACTGTCTTCCCGGGCCAGCGGGAGGAGGGGGGCAGCACCGACGCCTCCGGCGATTGCAAGTACTTTATCTCCTTTGGTAAACCCGTTGCCGAACGGACCGCGGATTCCCAGTTTGTCTCCGACACCGAAGGTGAACAGGGCATTTGTTGCATCACCGGCTTTTTGTACAGTGATAGTCTTTTCGGATGACAGTGCCATGGGGATTTCATCAACCCCGGGAATCCAGACCATAACAAACTGACCGGGGGAAAATACAAACGACCGGTCGAATACGAATGTACGGATGAGGGGAGTCTCTTTTTTGACCCGCAGGAGTGATACAGGTTCAGACAGCTGATCACCCATGGGCACACCCTATGATCTCTTCCGCCGTTATTCCATCCTTCCTGTACAGATCAGCCTTTATCGTATCAAAGACTTTTACATCATTATATACGGCACTGCCAATCTCCACCGCACATGCCCCGGCCATCATCATCTCGATCACATTATCTGCCGTGGAGACTCCCCCGCAACCGATAATGGGGATTTTACATGCCTCATAAAGTTCATATACGCAGCGGACTGCAATGGGAAACACTGCACTTCCTGAAAGACCGCCATACCGGTTCCCAAGGACCGGGCACCTCATCTTCGTTGATATACGCATCGCTTTAACAGTGTTGATTGCAACGATTGCACCAGCTCCCCCTCGTTCCGCCGCTTTTCCAATTGCAGTGATGTCTGTTACGTTGGGGGTGAGTTTTACCCATGTGGGGGTACCGGACCGGCTGACTGCCCGGGTACACGCTTCGACAAGTGACGGGTCTGTCCCGATGGCTGAACCATAACCATCTGCATGGGGACAGGAAAGGTTCAGTTCAAAACCGGCAACCTTCCCGTCAAACCAGCTGGCGACCAGAGCAAATTCATCAGGATTGCCCCCGAAGATGCTGACAATCACCGGTTTTTTTGCAAGGGGTGCGATCTCCTCCACAAACTCATTTGACGGGTTGGGGAGTCCCATGGCATTTAAAATCCCGTTCTCAAGCACCACAAGGCAGGGCCCTGCGTGCCCATCTTTCGGATGGGGGCCGATCGACTTGGTCACCACGCCTCCGGCACCAAAGGAGAGCATCCGGGTAAGCGACGAACCCGTCGTCCCGAGAATCCCGGCAGCAAGAAGCAGGTGGTTATCGAGCACTACTCCGCCGAGGGTTACCGGACCAGGCCTGATCGATACCATTCATCAGGAAATAGTCGTTATTTATTATAAAAGGCATCTTTTTGAGTCGATTATTTTGTTGTATACAATGGGTAAAAGGATTTTCTTAAATACGCTTGTTTTCAATGAAGTTTAAGCAGAATTGATATTTTTATTCTTTTTTTTGCAAAAACGATACAATACTCAAAGTTATTATTAAACAATAAAATTATCCGGATAATGTATAGGATTAGTTAAGGGTTATTAGAAAAATATACGGTTTCCTGACTGTTCGGAACGCGTATCACCAACCTTTTTCCCCCTTCCACCCCTTGTACACATGAGTAATATCCTCATGACCATATCGATAAACTGCTCAAAACCCGGAGCGGCAAGATCATGCGACGGGTGCTTAAGGCAAAAAAAGAGATGGGCATCGATCCCGGCGACATATCAGCATTTGAGAAATAAACCATTCAATTTTTTTTATTCCAGTTTTTTTTATTCAATGAGGCAACCTTATGCAGGATAGTCCAGTCAGAGAAGTACCTTCACTTTTCGGGATGCCTCTGGAGAAGGGGAGGTGGGTGCTCGTCGCATTAGGTCTGATTATCAACCTGTGTCTGGGTTCGATTTATGCGTGGAGTGTCTTTGTCGAGCCACTCACTGATTATTATAGCGGTGAGCTTGGCCAGGCAGTAACTGCAAATGATATTCTGATGCCATTCTCAGTGTTTCTTGCAGTCTTTGCGATTACCATGCCGTTTACCGGGAAGATCATCGACAAGTATGGACCCCGGAATGTAACGATCAGCGGGGGTGTGCTGACAGGGCTTGGCTGGCTTCTGGCTTCCTTTTCTTCATCTGTCCCGATGCTCTCTTTAATGTATGGAGTAATCGGGGGTATCGGTGTGGGTATTGCATATAGTGTGCTGGTTGCTGTTTCAGTACGTTGGTTCCCTGACCGGCGGGGCCTTGCAGTCGGGCTCACGGTTCTTGGAGTCGGATTCTCCGCGTTCTTTACAGCCAATATCGCAGGTTATTTCATCGGTGCCTATGGTGTGATGAACACGTTCAGGATCTTTGGTGTCGTGATTATTATTCTCACGATACTGCTTGCGCTTCCATTGAAATTTCCGACCTCCGGCTGGGTTCCGGGAGGGTGGACACCCCCTCCATTGAAACCTGGTGAGGAAAAACCCTGCGAATGCAACCGGTCTCTTATGCTCAAATCCTCCTCATTCTACGGGCTCTGGGCCTGTTACTTCATCGGCTGTCTTGCCGGCCTCATGGCAATCTCGATAGCAAAACCGGTAGGCACCGATGTGGGAATTGAGGGAGGGCTTGCCGTATTCCTCGTAGGGTTCTTTGCGATCTTTAACGGCGGCGGACGTCCTGTCTTTGGTGCACTCACCGACAAATTAACGCCCAGGAATGCTGCCATGGTATCTTTCATCCTGATCGCGTTAGCATCACTTCTCATGTGGCAGATCCCGATTGTACCGGTTTACATCCTTGCCT
>CAYWHL010000044.1:0-14049 GCA_964457995.1 uncultured Methanoregula sp.
CGAGCGGGTGAGAGCCGGGGTCGGAAAGTGATCAGCCTGCGGGATGGCGTCGACCCCCCCCCCCACGCTCTTTGCGTCTGAGACCAGGACCGTGGAGTACCATCAGGACATTATCGGGGTGGACGCAACCATCGAGGTCTGGTGCAGGGAAGATGAGGTCGAGGATATTGCGCTGGAGGATGAAGGACCGGTTGAGGATTTGGAGGAGGGATTATCTGAAAACAGTCACTAGCGGGAGAGGTATACTCGTATCACCGGATCAGGAGAGCATCCCCCATGCAATCGAACACATCACCCGGAATCCTGAACAATACCATGATGCCTGCATCAGGAAAGCAAGTCAGTTTGATGTTCCGGTACGTAAATAAAAGATCCGTTATTGCTGCAATGACCAAACTGAACAAGCGAAACACGAACATGGATACCACCTTATCGTTTTTTGAAAGATACTTATATTCTTACATCAGACACTAGAATATGGAGAAATCCATTGACGGAGTTGTTATAAAAAATCTGCGGGTCATTCCTGATGAGCGGGGCTGGCTGATGGAGATACTCCGGTGCGATGATCCGGTTTTTCAACAATTTGGGCAGGTATACCTCACCACCGCATACCCCAATGTCGTGAAAGCATGGCACTATCATAAAAAACAGACAGACAATTTTACCTGTATCCACGGGATGATGAAAGTCGTACTCTTCGATGCAAGGACAAATTCCCCGACATACCGCGCGCTCCTGGAGTTCTTTATCGGGGAGAGAAATCCCCTGTTGATCAGCGTCCCTCCGGGAATTTACCACGGGTTCAAGGCGATCGGTCCCGATACGGCATATTTCCTGAGCATCCCCACGGTGCCGTACAATTATGCGGAGCCGGATGAGTATCGCATACCCCCGGATACTCCGGATATTCCCTATGACTGGGGACTTGTCCCCGGCCTGAAACACGGCTGATCCTATCGAGAGAGATTAGTATGAATTTCCTTGTTACCGGCGGGGCAGGATTTATCGGAGCCAATTTTATCCGCCATATGCTCGCGTCCCGGACGGATACCCGTATCATCAATCTCGACCTGCTCACCTATGCGGGAAACCAAAACAACCTGAAAGACGTTGAGACAAAACCACGGTATTCTTTTATCAGGGGAGATATCTGCGATAAAAAGGTCGTAAATGCAATTCTCGATTCTTCGGCTATTGATGTCATTGTTCATTTTGCAGCAGAAAGCCATGTAGACCGGTCGATTACGGATCCATCCGCTTTTGTCCGGACCAATGTCATTGGAACCCACACGCTTCTTGAATGTGCCAGCAAGCATGCCGTTAAGAAATTTATCCATATCTCCACTGATGAAGTGTATGGCAGCTCGCCGGACAGATCGTTTAAAGAAACCGACATCCTTTCGCCTTCGAGCCCGTATTCAGCAAGCAAGGCCGGGTCAGACCTTCTTGCACTCTCGTATTTTACCACATACAACTTTCCCGTGATCGTGACCCGGTGTACGAACAATTTCGGGCCTTACCAGCATCCTGAAAAGCTGATCCCGCTCTTTATCACAAACCTTCTTGAGGGAAAAAAAGTGCCGGTCTATGGGACCGGGAATAATATCCGGGACTGGATCCACGTCGATGACCATTGCAGGGCAGTTGAGTGCATTATTGAACGTGGAGTTCCCGGTGAGGTTTACAATATCAGCGGAGGCAACGAAAAGACTAACCTGGAGATTACACATAAAATCCTTGAGTGCCTGAACAAAGATGAATCTGCGATCCAATACGTTGCTGACCGCCCGGGACATGACTTCAGGTACTCTCTTGATTGTTCAAAGATACAGAAACTCGGGTGGGCGCCCCGTCATTCCTTTGATGATGCACTTAACGGAACCATTGCCTGGTACCGGAAGAACGAATGGTGGTGGAGACCATTAAAGGGATGAGCTCAGGAAAGATCCTGGTATTTGGTTCAAATGGCATGCTCGGGCATGCTTTACAGGCAGTCTGTCCCACCGCACGGTTCTATACCCATCGTGATGTTGATATCACGGATGATGCAGGAATAAACAGGGTCCTCCTCCGGGACCGACCTGACATTGTCATCAATGCCGCTGCTTACACAGATGTTGACGGATGTGAGGACAACCGCGACCATGCCATGTTGGTGAATGGCACGGGCCCGGGGTTCATCGCAAACGCATGTTCCGAGATCGGGGCCGTCCTTGTGCACTACAGTTCCGATTATGTTTTCAACGGGATGATGCCGGAATACTATGAGAATGACGAAAACGACCCCATTAACTCCTATGGCGAATCGAAACTTCTTGGAGAGATCCTGATACAGGAGAATATGGAGAATTACCGGATTATCAGGACATCCTGGCTCTTCGGGAGCCATGGGAAAAATTTTGTCGATACGGTTCTTTCTCTCTCCCGCCAGATGCCGGAAGTACATGTAGTGAATGATCAGGTAGGCAAACCCACTTACACGGTTGACCTCGCCAAAAAAACAATGGAGATTATATCATGTGAACCCGGGATCTACCATATCACAAATGACGGGACCTGCAGCTGGTATGAGTTTGCGAGTGCATTCATACCCAACGCTGTTCCCTGTTCAACCGCCGAATTTCCACGGAAGGCAAAACGCCCCCGGTTTTCGGTTCTTGTGAATACAAAAACGCCTCCCCTCCGGCACTGGAGGGAAGCAGTAGCTGAGTATATCCAGACGAAGGAGTGTGTGACATGAAAGGAATTATTCTTGCGGGTGGTACCGGTTCGCGGTTGTTTCCCTTAACAAAAGTCACGAACAAGCACCTGTTGCCGGTCTATGACAAACCGATGATCTATTATCCCCTGCTGACACTGGCGAACGCCGGGATTAAGGAGATCATGATCGTATCCGGACGGGGGCATGCAGGACATTTTCTGGAACTACTTGGTTCAGGGCAGGAATTCGGGGTCAGCCTGACTTACGAGATCCAGGAGAATGCCGAGGGCATCGCTCAGGCGCTCGGGCTTGCAGAAAGCTGGGCAGATGACGATAACGTGGCCGTAATCCTTGGCGATAATATTTTCCAAGACGATATGAAGGAACCATTTTCAGCATTTTCGGGCGGGGCAAAAATATTTTTAAAAGAGGTTCCGGATGCCCAGAGGTTTGGTGTTGCCGAACTTGCCCATGGTCGCGTACTATCGATTGAGGAAAAGCCGAAGATGCCCAAAACAAGCTATGCTGTCACCGGCCTGTACCTTTATGATTCTGAAGTTTTTTCGACTATCAGGACGCTGAAACCCTCTGACCGGGGTGAACTTGAGATCACAGAAGTAAATAATGCCTATATCCGTAAAGACAGGATGCAATATGCCATTCTGAAGGGCTACTGGAGCGATGCCGGGACGTTTGAAAGCCTGCTCCGGGCGAGTATCCTCGTAGAGCAGCACCGGAATACACCGGGGAGGAAGTGATGTCCTGTCAAACGGTTGTCACCTATCCCTTAATGAATGGTTTTACAATCTCAAACAGTACCCCAACTGCCAAAAAGATCACGATTACGGAAATCTTCCCCCCAAAAGAAGACCGGGAATACAGGTGTGAAACGTCCAGGGAAGATATTTTGCTGTCAGGGAACCTGGGGGGATATACAGGAGTGCTCCCGGTAAACCCTGCCTGAGGAAGTTTGTCATTACCCCGGGCAGATATAGCTGTTCATGAACGACAGATGTCCGGTGAAACCGAAGGGAAACTGTCGGTATACACCGGGGCAACTCAATATCCCGTGAGGAAAGAATGCAATGGATAAATCCCTGATCTCATCTGACGCAAAAGCCGCCCGAAGTCCATTGGTTTATGTCATCATTCTCCATTACAACAGCATTTCTGATACGATAATGACCCTGGCATCGGTTCACACGATCAGGTACAATAATTTCAGGGTTCTCCTTGTAGATAATGATCCAAAAAATGATCACACATCGGATATCAGGTCACAATTTCCTGATGTTGAGATCCAAAAAAACCCTGAAAATCTCGGATATGCCGGGGGAAATAACACCGGGATCAAAAGAGCAGTCGAACGGGATGCCAGTTACTTTCTGATACTGAACAATGATGTCGTTGTTGAACCGGATCTCCTCACAAAGCTCGTGGCGGTGATGGAGAAGGACACACGGTGCGCCGCATGCCAGCCAGTCGTGACATATTATGACCAGGAGCACCGGATCTGGTCGGCCGGGACGGAATTTTATTTTGGCTACCCGCGCCTTTACCATAAAAATGAGTTGCGGGATACGGCCATTTGCGGAGATCCTCGTAAGATTTTCGGGCTGGTCGGTTGCGCGCTCTTCATGAGGGCAGCATCTGTCAGGGCAGTCGGGATGTTTGATGAAGACCTGTTTTTAATGCACGAGGAGACCGACTGGTGTATACGGGCCAGGGAAAATGGGTTTACCCTCATCGTTGTTGAAACAGCAACCGTCCGCCATAAAGTATCGGCCTCGCTTACCATGTTCAGCAGGCAATACCTGTATTATGTTTCCCGGAACTGGCTGCTGGTGGCAAAAAAACATTTTCCCGTTTCTATGTATCTCTATGTCCTCGCAACGGAATTTTCTCTCCGGTTCCCCTACTATGTAATCCATCTTGCACAGCAGAAAAAAACCGGGCTGATCAGGTATTACCTGAAGGGTGTGATTGATGGCATGTATGGAGTTACCGGAAAAGCGGATCTCTAGTGGATATGTTCTCGGGCGAGACTTTATTCCTCCCGGTAAGACCCCCGGTTCACCCGCACAACTCCTTAACCGGGCCCACTAATCTCTCTTCACGGGATCGCCCGAGTAGCAGGCGAGGAAGATTGTAGCCGGAGCCATAAGGAATAGTCTTTGAGAAATTGTATCTCAGCAGTTCAACAGAGCCTTAAATCGTTCGCAAACAACTCAAAGGTTCAGGTAACGGCACCCCACATGGAACGGACTGACTGGTCAGATCAGGAAAAACCAGAACAATGTTTGATATGATTATCACCCGGATTATTCTATGAATACAGGGTTCTGTCACGCAGTGTGGATGCCATGCCGGATACATCTTTTCATCCGTTGATCAGTGTTGTCATTGTTAATTACAATGGAAAAAAATATCTGGGGGATTGCCTGGATTCCCTCTTTTGTGAAAAAACTCCCTCGTTTGAAGTGATCCTGATCGATAACGCATCACGTGATGGGAGTGTTGAATGGGTACGGCAGAATTTTCCTGCTGTTAAAATTGTTATCCAGAAATCAAATCTTGGATTTGCCCAGGGAACGAATGCAGGGATCCGGGAAGCGGCGGGGAGCTTTATTTTCACGCTGAATAATGATACGAGGGTCACGCCGGGTTGCATGGACGAACTGCTCAAGCCCATGGTGCAGGACCCCCTTGTCGGGATGTGCGCATCAAAGATGCTCCTTTTGGATGGCAGGATAAATTCCACGGGAATATGTATCTCCCGAAGCGGTGCGGCATGGGACAGGGGGATTTTTGAAGAAGACCACGGCCAGTATGATCATAAGGAAGAAGTATTTGGTGCCTGTGCCGGCGCAGCCCTGTACCGGAAAACGATGCTTGACCAGATCGGGCTCTTTGATGAAGACTTCTTCCTCTTTATGGAGGATGTGGATCTTGCGTTCCGTGCGCAACTTGCGGGATGGAAGTGTATCTATGTTCCTGATGCGAGAATTATTCACAAACATGGCGGGACGGCAGGGGTCAACTCGGATCTTTCCGTTTACTACGGGAACCGGAATGTTGTCTGGACCGTGTTCAAGAATTTCCCGGTGACCGTTCTTCTGACCTCGCTCCCATGGATAATCGGAAGAAATATCGGGGTGATCCCCTATTATGCCCTCAGGGGGCAGGCACTCGTCATACTCCGGGCAAAATTCGACGCGGTAAAAGGTCTCCGTTCTGTTATCAGGAAGCGGGCTGGAACGAAAAATAAAGCCGGGGATAGGGAGATTGCACGATGGATCCGGACCTGGGGTTTTGGTTCCTGTGCAATGAAGAGGTGATGTTTTTTTTGAGTATACATCATCCGGCTCTGCAGAAATGTCAGGAAAATATTTCATGTCATTTTAAGATGAACAGTTCAGACCCGAAAAGAAAAGGTCAGTGAATTGACGCTGCAGGAACCGGTCGGGTTCACAGACTGATGCATTTGCCATTCCTGCTTTCAAACAGCCAAAAATCCTCGATATTTTCTCAAGTCTCTTCAGCCCATTTGGCAGCCGGTAAATCCTTAAAAGCAAAATTTCCGGAAATGGTTGAAATGGAGTGCCTGAGGTTTTATGTTGAACAGGTCTGATATCTCTTTGTTAATCTTTCTGGAAAAATGAGCGGATACGGTCAACCATAGACTTGATATGCTTTTATTGGATTATATTTATTCCAATATGATTGAATTTTTCCGTAAATTCTTGTGCCAGTCCAATAAAAACAATGAATATCTCCCGCCATGGAAATTACGAAAATATGTGGGAGGGAGTGAAAATTTTGAGAGACTTGGGAATATTTATCTGGAACATTTTAAGGCCATTGGGAATTTAAAACTCCATGAGACGGTCCTCGATGTCGGGTGTGGTTCCGGGCGGATGGCATTGCCCCTGACAAAATATCTTTCCGGTAGCGCCCGGTATGAAGGATTTGATGTTGATAAAAAATGTGTCCGGTGGTGTACAGAAAATATCACGGTTCGTTATCCGAATTTTCATTTCCAGCATGTCGATATTTTAAATAAACATTTCAATCCGAAAGGAAAAATCATGCCGGAAAATTTTACGTTTCCGTACGAATCAGACACATTTGATTTCATTTTCCTGACATCGGTGTTTACCCACATGCTTCCACGGGATATGGAACGTTATTTTTCAGAAATTTCACGGGTCTTAAAAAAGGGTGGCCGTTGTTTTATCACGTATTTCATCATCAACCAGGAATCTCTTGCATGCATCCGGCAGGAAAAAAGTATTTTTAAATTTGTTTATCGCGGGGGAGGATACTATTCCACGTCCAGATACGCTCCGGAAAAAGCACTGGCTTATGATGAGACGTATATCCGCACATTATACAACAGATATGGATTGACTATAAAAGAGCCCATCTATTTTGCCAAGTGGTCAGGACGGGAGACCGGTATTCGGGGTCAGGACGTCATTCTTGCAATAAAATAGGAAAAATCCGATTGTTTTTTTATTTTTCTGGAACCTTTTTTAACCGGGTTATCCGTGTGCACAGCGGCCCGATGAAATTTTTTGGGATAATTTCGTTCTAATTTCCAATTTTCCAGCAATCATTAAAAGCAAACCGGTATCTGCAGGGTCTGATGGTTCCTTAGTAATGCTGCTAAAGTGGGAATTGACGATCATAACTGAATATTGGGAAATTTGCAAGAAGATATATTGTACAACTCAAAAGAATGAGATGTAAATGTTGTGTTGTCCCGTATGCAAATCCCCTTTAGTTTGTGGCGATGGAAAATTTGTCTGCGTCAAAGGCAGACATACCTATTACGAGAACGAAGGAATTATTCAGTTCACCGGAACTGCCACCGGTGAGGAACGATACTTCCCGGATACCGGCTTCGATCTCCTTTACCAGTCAGAAGAGAAGAATTTCTGGTTCCGGGTTCGGAATAAAATCATCGGGAACACCATTACGCAATATGTATCCCCCCGTTCCCGTATTCTTGAAGTGGGATGCGGAACCGGATTTGTTTCCCGGTATCTGAAGCAGCTCGGATTTCATATGGAATGCGCAGACCTGTTTCTTGAGGCATTGCGATTTTGTAAAAACAGGGATTCCGGATATGCCTATTACCAGTATAATCTCGCTGATCAGATCTTTCTTGAAGATTTTGATGCGGTCTGCGCCTTTGATGTTCTGGAACATATCGAAGATGATTCAACCGTCCTGAAAAATCTGCATGATGCTCTTAAACCGGGCGGAATTCTCTTTGTAACGGTTCCTGCTGACCGGCGTTTGTGGTCTGTGATGGATGTCTATGCGGAACATAAACGAAGATATTCAGCACAGGAATTACGAGCAAAAATTGAAGGTAATGGATTTAAGGTTATAAAAATGAGTTATTTTATGACATTCCTCTACCCGTTCATTCTTCTCTCACGGAAGTTATCGGTACGGGCAGGGAATATGAATGATGAGGATACCAAAAAACAGATTAAAAAAGAAGGGATGAGAGAATTGCAGCCTAATGTGATAATTAATTCAATATTCTATCTTGTTTTCAGCATGGAGGTTCCCCTTCTCCGATCATTTGCATTGCCATTTGGCAGCAGTTTAATCTGTGTTGCCATAAAGGAGCACTGATACGATGAAAGGCGTTATACTCGCAGGAGGTAGCGGTACCCGGTTATATCCCCTCACGAAAGTCACAAACAAGCACCTGTTACCGGTTGGTAAAGAGCCGATGATCTTCAATCCCATCAGGCAATTACTCTCTGCGAGAATTACCGACATTCTTGTTGTTACCGGCAAGGATCACATGGGTGAAATTGTCCGGCTGCTTGGGAGTGGTACCGAGTTTGACTGTAATTTTACTTTCAGAGTCCAGGAAAACGCGGGAGGGATTGCCGATGCACTCGCGCTGGCAAAAGTATTTGCATATGGTGACCGGTTGGTTGTCATCCTTGGGGATAATATTCTCACGCATAGCATCCGGAAATATGTGGATGCATTCACAAAACAGCCTTCCGGCGCGAAGGTGTTACTGAAGCGTGTTGGTGATCCTGAACGGTTTGGAGTGGCGGCGCTGGATGAACGCAATAAAATGATCATGCAGATCGAAGAGAAGCCGGAGAACCCAAAGAGTGATTATGCGGTAATTGGCGTATACATGTATGATTCCCAAGTGTTTGATGTGATCCATAATATTTCGCCCTCCAAGCGCGGAGAACTGGAGATTACTTCTGTCAACAACTGGTACGTGGAGCACAACGCGATGACCTATGATATCGTTGATGGGGAATGGACGGATGCCGGAACTTTTGAGTCGCTTATGTATGCAAACCAGATGCTCTTTGCCATCAATAACGACATCCAGAAAGGCGATGAATAATGCTGATCCCATTCAACCGCCCCTATCTGACAGGAAACGAACTCCGGTACATGGAGGATGTTATACAATCATTCGATAAGGGCGGGCATATCAGTGGTGACGGGAAATATACGAAACTGGTGCAGGACTTTTTCCAGTCAGAATTTGATGCGCGAAAGGTTCTCCTGACAACTTCCTGCACGAGCGCACTTGAACTTGCAACATACCTGCTTGACCTCAGGCCCAAAGGGATCAGGAAAGGGAATATGTACCAGATACCTCTTATACGGAGTAACCTTATCTGGAAAAACGTATAATCAGATAATACTGATGGTGAATCTCAAGGGCAATTTTTTTATTGATTTGATTAATTCAGCCCCTGGCCGGATCTCGCTTGGGATCCTCATACTGGCAAATTTTATCTGCAACAACCTGTTTCTCTTTCAACTGAAATACTATGCTGATGATTGGGCGCATCTGCTTTATCCACCACCAGACTATAGGACTCTTTCAGAATCTCTGCTCAATCCGCAAAGGCCAATCTCAGATACATATTTGATACTTCAACAACAGATCGCTTTTGATCCTCTGGTTTTTCACATTTTAGCATTTATCACGACGACCATTGCTCTTATTCTCATCTATCTCATTTTTAAAAAAATCTTCAGGGATTTCGGGTATGAAAATGAATTGTACCCGTTTCTTGCGGCAATGTTTTTTTGCGTGCTTTTTAACAAAGACCAAATCTATGCATGGCCAATTATGTCCCTTGGATTCGGCCTTATTGCAACTATTTTGACTATATACCTCTACCTGAACAACGAAAAAAAGTATTATCTCGGACTATCGTATTTTATCTATTTTCTCTCGCTGCTTACCTATGAATTGGGGATAACAGTTCCGGCCCTCCTTTTCCTGTATGACTATTTACTTAAAAAAGACTGGAAAAAATCATTATACTTTGCCGTTCCCTTATTTCTCTATCTTGCGATCAGAGTTACATCCTGGTTTGGAGTTGGGGGTATAGGAGAAGGCGTTAACAGAGGATTTGGCACGTACGGTTTGGACACGATCGTAACGTCACTTCAATATCCGATAATCACATTCGATGTATTTTTCAGGTCTTTCATCTACTCAGCGGCTGGTTATGCGCAAATGGAAATTACGTTAATCGGTCTCCTGTGTATCATAAATATAGCTCTTCTCGTCATAATTTACAAATATCTGGGCACGCTGTCGATCAGTAACAACAGGAATTTTAAACTAATATATGTCGCAATTGGAACAGTACTGGTTTTCTGGGCGCCGTATATTGTTGCGGGATATCAATACTTGCCGACACGGGCTTTTTATCTGTGTGATATTGGTATAGCCCTGCTACTGGTCTGCGGTCTTCTCATAATCCAGAGACATATTAATGTCAGACTTGCCGTCATATTCATCATATGTCTGGGATTGTTTGTGAACCAGGGTTTGTATTACAACTGGGTAGTAAGTGGGGATATCCAGGAAAAAATTGATAATTACCTCAAAGGAAATGCAGATGAATTAATCAAGTATGATTATGTGTATTTCAACACCAGATCATTTACCAACAGCATGCCACAACAAATCAAATGGGCGGATATTTCCGTTTATACGAAATTTAAATCTATAAAAGAAGATATTTTCGAATCTGAATTACTGGCTCCTTCGTATTCGCTTGTAACAAAGCAAACAGAAAAGCAGTATGACCAGGGTTTTCGGGCATATTATAATGCAATGGCCATAGCCGCAGGGCCCCTTTGCGCTATGATAAATGAGCATACC
This sequence comes from uncultured Methanoregula sp., assembly GCA_964457995.1. Lineage (GTDB taxonomy): Archaea > Halobacteriota > Methanomicrobia > Methanomicrobiales > Methanospirillaceae > Methanoregula. The sequence continues at coordinate 10,893 of CAYWHL010000044.1, forward strand.
GGGTACAAGAAGGAATTTACCGTAATTTACGGCGTACCAGGTAATGTGAGTGTCCCCCTTACGGTAACAAAAGAAACGATAACCATGAAAGATTATACAGGGAATATTTCCACGGTTAACAGGACCGACGTGTTTGAGATTAACTATACTTCTGTTATCTCATTTAATCGAAAGTTATCCCGGTCCCCGGCGGCTCAGTGAGGCAAGGGTCTGACCTTACCGTGCATCCCGGGAACCGGTATATCTTTGGTACGCATTCAGGAATTTCCTGACGACAATTCTCCCAACCTCGTTACCAGAGATACTGCCAAAGGAAAAATAATAATCGCAAATCTCCCTCATATTTCGATTCGCACATAAGAACATCTTTTTTACATCATACCCCCCAACAATAAAAGTGAGTTATTATGCATATTCCCTTTAACCGGCCCTATCTTACCGGAAACGAACTCCGGTACATGGATGGTGTTCTTCAATCATTTGATAATGGCGGGCATATCAGTGGTGACGGGAAATACACAAAACTGGTACAGGACTTTTTCCAGTCAGAATTTGGTGCGCGAAAAGTTCTCCTGACAACGTCCTGCACAAGTGCACTTGAGCTTGCCACATACCTGCTTAACCTTAAACACGGGGACGAAGTGATTGTCCCGTCCTATACATTCTCCTCGACGGTCAATCCGGTTCTGCTGGCAGGAGCACGACCCGTATTTGCAGATATTTCTGAAGATACGTTAAACATCGATCCTGGTGAGATCCGGAAAAAGATCACCCCGCGGACCCGGGCTATTTACCCGGTTCACTACGGGGGTGTCTCCTGTGCAATGGATGAGATCATGGAACTTGCACAGGAACACGACCTGAAGGTAGTGGAAGATGCCGCGCAGGGAGTGAATGCAAAATATAAAGGAAAGTATCTCGGGACGATCGGGGATTTCGGGTGCTACAGCTTCCACGAGACCAAGAATTATGTCTGTGGCGAAGGAGGAGCACTCCTGATAAATTCAGATGACAAAAAGATCATCGAACGGGCAGAGATCATCCGGGAAAAGGGCACCAACAGGAGCAAATTCCACCGTGGGGAAGTTGACAAATATACCTGGGTGGATGTCGGTTCGAGCTATCTGCCAAGCGATTTGCTAGCCGCATTTCTCTATGCCCAGCTGGAGTGCCTGGATGATATCCAAAAACAGAGAATGAATGTCTGGAATGCTTATTATGTTGCATTGAAACCCTATGAGAACGAAGGAAAAATCCGGCTCCCCATAATTCCGGATTATGCTGAACATAACGCACACCTTTTTTATGTGCTCTTTCATGATGAGCAGGCAAGAGATAATGTAATGAATGATTTGAAACGAAAAGGAATAACTGCGGTTTTCCATTATATCCCTCTCCACTCGTCACCATTTGGCTTGCAGCTCGGGAACCAGGCAAAGGATTTGCCGAAAACAGAATCTCTTAACGTAAGGCTGTTGCGCCTTCCGATATATGCCGGACTCTCCCCGGCAGAAATGCAATTTCTGATGGAAACAATCCATGGAGTCTTATCAGATTTGCCATGAAAACGGAACTGTGGTACAATTCAAGGTCTTTATACCAGAATAACGATCGGGGAATCAGATGAAATTAATCTTTATCAATATTTACCCCGATGAAACAATTGCGCGGTATCTGCTTTCATCATACGTTCTTTCAGCTTATATCAAAGAATACTATCCAAAAAAGGATTTTTTAGAGATAAAAATATTAAATTTCTCTAATAATGTAAATCCTCAAAGAATAATTGAATCCATCCAAAAAGAAGAGCCCGATTTTATTTCATATAGCTGTTACGTGTGGAATATCAACACAATCATCGGGATTGCCAAGGAAATTGAAAACTCATTGTCCTGCGTTCAGATATTCGGGGGCCCTGATATCACTCTTGAGAAGATCGAAAACTCAATGAACTTTTTTAAGGGCCGGGCATATTTTGTTATCGGGGAGGGAGAAAGAAAGCTTTTACATTTATTAGAGTTTCTCTCCTTCGGTAATTCCGATCTGGAATTCCCTAGGGGAATAGCGTATTGGAAAGATAATGGGATATCTTTCACCTCGGACACCGACCTTATACGGAATCTGGATGAGATTCCTTCAGTATATCTCAATAATCATATCGAAGAACGACTTTACGCACATCAGCAGGCTTTTCTTGAAACCCAGAGGGGATGCCGTTTCCGATGTAAATACTGTGTATATCATAAACACAATTCGGGGATGGCCTACTATTCGCAACAACGGATTTTCGATGAACTGGATTTCCTATTGTTAACGAAAAAAATTACGGCATTACGAATATTTGATTCCATTTTTACGTCGGATTTGCCCCGGGCAAAAAATATCATAAGACATCTCATCGAATTGAAAAAAAAGCAGAATTCCCTGCCATGGATTTACTGGGAATTTACCTTTAATTCAATTGATGGCGAGTTCCTCTCCCTCGTATCAGAATTAAAAACGAAAGCGCAAATAAAAAACAGCAATACCATTACAGCACTTGACAGACCCCAGCATTACAGCGACATGCTTGAGGGGTATACCTCGATAAATTGTATCGGAATACAATCATTTTCCAATGCAGCCCAAAAAGCGGTTTCCCGGCCAAAAATTAACAAAGAGAAATTCCGGGAATTTATGGGACAGGTGTTCCAGTACAATGTTGTATTAAAGATTGATATTATTCTTGGATTGCCGTTTGAATCAGAAAGATCATACTTTGAAGGACTTGAATATTTAATCGGGTATCTTAAAGATACGGATCATATCCTGAATATCCACCGGCTGCAGATGCTTCCGGGATCCGATTTAGAGAAAAGTGTAACAGACTTCGATATTGAATATTCCCGGCAAGCTCCTTATTATGTCCTCTCAACAGGTACGTTTTCCTGCAGCGAAATGAAACACGCAGCACGACTTACTGCAATCCTGTTCCGTATGATCAATTCGCCGCTCAGGTCAAAATTCTTCAGTTGGAAAGAAAAACGAACAGAGTCATTACAGGAATTACTCGATGTGATTTTTTCAAAATTATCTCAGATACCTGAGATCCATACTGCCCAATTATTCCAAAGTGACTGGGTCGATGATAATTACTGGAATAATAAGATCTTTTCGG
>CAYWHL010000045.1:0-13670 GCA_964457995.1 uncultured Methanoregula sp.
CGGGAAGAGTCAGCATCAACAGTGTGCAGTATGATGTCCTCCTCACTACCCGCAATCTCATCCTTGTTGATGAAAGGTATGGAAATTTCCAGCCGCAGATATTCCCTCTTTTTAGAGTACAATCAGTGAAAGGAGGGAAGACGACCAGTGGTGAGCTGGCTATTACCATCTTTTTTGCAGATACCCGCGGGACAGGAGAACCAGAGCCGATGGTCCTTCTCTTTTCCCAGCACCAAAGGGAAAACAGAAAGAGGGAACGGGATGACTGGTTAAAAAAACTCATGGAACTCATCGTATCCGTACACCAGGAAACCGTTGACAACGGAATACCTTCTCCTGACCAGGAAATTGGGATACGGCCCTCCATGAGGCGCCCGGTAGCACCTGATATTCCACGCCCGTACACTACGGTCATTGATTCGCGTCCTGCTCCGATCGATTTGACCATAATCCATGATGAGCCTGAATCCCTGGTGTTTTCCGAAGAGAGAGAAGCAGTGCCAAAGAACGCATTTCCCGATGAGGACGAAATACTAAAAGTCGCATCTGCACTGCGTGCAGAGGGGGAGACTCCGGGTGTTCCTGACGAAGTTATAGGTTCACCAAAATCAATACCTGCTCTACGTCCTGGTGATGAAGATACCTATGGAACTGGAGAACACGAACCTGAATCGCCGGATATACTACCTGTCCCAGGTACTGAAAATACATATGGTACTCTGGAACAGCTGTCTGAATCTCTGTCTTCTCAAATGTATGACTCTGAATACGCAGATAGTACTTCTGAATACGAACCTGAATCGCCGGATATGGTATCATTTCCTGATGAACCCGAAAATACAAAAACCACACCTTTACCCGATGAAGTATCAGAATCCCCAAGTACGGTCACATCCCGGGCAACTGATTTTATAGAGATAAACGGTAGCCATGAAGAGGAGTACGGGATAGAGACATCGTTTACTGATTCTCAACCGGATGAAAAGTCTTCTGGATATGAACCAGATGTATCGGTTACACCATCACCTTCTCTTCCTGTTCTAAAAAAGACTCCCGTTGATTCATACGATGTCCCGGAATTACCTCCTGAGGCACCGGCTACTGCTGAGTTCATTCCTGATCAGGAAAAAAACGCAGAAGCACCACCAATTCTGAACGATGCACACATCGCGCAGACAGGGGCACCTGGAACTGAGGATACTGAGTCTTTGGATCTGCCCGCTCCACCCGAACCGGTAATCGTTGCATCCGCATCTGTTCCCGCATACGATACAGAACGAACTGAAGTAATACAACAGGAATCAGAAGAAGTCAGAGAAGCGGATCGCGAGCCTGCAGCAGAAGCGACTCCACATATTCCTGAACCGGCACCGCCATCCCTGAGCCCGGGTTACCGACGGCCCTCATTCATCGCAATTATTGCAATTATCCTGATTTTTCTCGGGATTACGGTTGCAGCGGTTTTTTATTCGCCCGATAGCGCAGCAACGGGTATCCAACCCACCCCCGTCCCGACACCTGAAAGCAACCAGACGCCGGCGCCGGGTCCTTCCATTCAGCAGCTCGCCGTACCCGCCCAGGTTGTGATTCCCCCGACAGGGGTCTGGGTTCGGGTACTGTATCCAAGGAACTATTCGGGATGGGTGGGTATTCCCGGGAGTTTGAAAGAGGTATCCGGTTCCGGCGACCAGATGTATAAGATACTTAATGGTGACGGTATTACCCAGGTGAAAATCCAAAAGGAGGATAACTCAGGAGATACACTTACGGTCGAAGTTTACCGGGAGGGGACGATACTTGATAGCCGGATAATTTCAAACCCGAAGGGTTTAATAGAATTTATGATTGATACCAGGACCGGCCTGCCTCCCGGTATCATCCCGGGTGCCACGCAATTAAATAATCAGACGGGATCAAGCGGGAAAATTATGTATTTTTAACCAGACTCATGAACCCGGCATCGCATTCAACAGACCGCCCGGATAAGGTAATGGCATGCATATTCTAACCCGCAGACACCACTCGCATACCCTTTTTGGTTGATCGGAAGAATCATACCCGGTTGCAGGAGGCATACCATTGTATGCATTAAACAGCGGGAGTGCCGGAATCCCTGGGAAGAATAAAGAATTCCTGACACCAACATCCGGTAATTTTGGGGTCTGACGTCCCGTTTTATAATCGTGATATTGGTGGATCTCCAGTAGCATACTATAACAACCAGCCATGCAAATGAAAGCATATTGCTAAAGAGAACGAAAGATATGACAGAGAATGTGGTACTATGGGAAACCCGTATCTGAACCGCAATGAATCCATTATTCTGACAACGCATAACGTGAGATTCGGCTCTATCGTAACAGAACTCATACTCACCAGCCAGCGCCTTATTCTTTTTGACACCGGGCATGCACAATTCCGTTTCCAGACAATTCCTCTTTTGACTATAGAGACCGTAATACCCGGAGAGGATGCACAGGGCAGCCCGAATATTTCTCTCTCCATCTCAGCTATGACACCCGATAGTGCTTCGCAGTTAAAGGAATTCGTCTTTTCCCAGCTGACGAGTGGAGAACGGACGCAGGAACGTGATAAGTGGGTAAAACATCTCAAAAAACAGATCGCAGCGGTCCGGCAGGAAGCACTTCTCTCCACCCTGCCTCCCTCTCAAAAGGCACCTGATATCATATTTGAAGAAACAAAAACCACAGGAGTTGACTACGTTCCTGCCGGTTATGTATCAGAGGAGATACGTCCTGTACCACCCGAACCCGTTTTTACCCCGCCAGATAGGGTGAGTGAAGCCGATACAGATAGTACTGGAGAATTACCGGAAAAGACGATTCCCGTGCCGGAACCAGGGGTGTCATTGGCACAGGACGATGCACAGCCACCGGCAGAACAAAGTCCGGTATCCTTCCCTGTGCAACCCCCGCCTGATATAGTGAGTGAAGCCGATACAGATAGTACCGGAGAATTACCGGAAAAGACGATTCCCGTGCCGGAACCAGGGGTGTCATTGGCACAGGACGATGCACAGCCACCGGCAGAACAAAGTCCGGTATCCTCCCCTATGCAACCCCCGCCCGCTTCTTCAAGTAAGCTCCTGTTTATTGCAGTAACTGCTATTATCATCATTGTCATTGGCATTGCGGTGGGTCTATTCTATTCACCTGTTCTTCAGGCAAACCCCACTGAATCTCCGGTACTGGTGATTTCACCGACAATGACACCAGCAGCAACAACCATTGTCCCCCCGTCCACTGTGCAACAAACTCCCACGCCTCAGGTCACTGCAGAGCCGACGTCTCAGCCCATAGTGCTTATTCCCGACAGAGGGGTCTGGGTAAAGGTACACTATGCAGGGAATTTTACCGGAGGGGTTGGTACTTCAGGGGACATGAAGCTGGTAAATGCGTCCGGAGTGAAGTACTACCAGCTGCCAGTCACTGAAGGAGTAGTAGAAGTAATAATCCAGAAACAGGACGGTTCAGGTGATCTGCTCACTGTTGAAGTGTACAAAAACGGCAGGATGCTCGCCCGCAGCACAAAAGCAACCCCCTTCGGTACAATCGACCTGCGTGTAGATTTAAAAGAGCCCTGATCCCACCGCTCTTAACCGGCACAAAAGAAACTGACATAATCAATTTTTTTAAAAACCTTCAATAACTTATGGTCGCCCGATACCTTGTAGGGTGCATTACATAAAGACCGGAAATCGGAGATTACATTACGATACAAAGGCATTTCATCAATACCACGAGAGAGCAGATACGCCGGATAAGAGCTCGTAAAAAAAACAATAAAATCAGGAATGCAGGTGATATATCTCCCTGCACTTACATTATTCTCATTATTTTATGCCATTACCTTTGCTTTCGCTTTTTCCTCTTCGGACTTTTGAACAGGTTTTTTCATCCACGCCAGTGCTTTACCGTCGAATGAAAACGAATTCATGAAAGAAATTCTGACATCGTTGGGTACAGATGAGGTGTCTGCATTTTGCGGAACGATAAGGAGAATATCACTCTTCTGTACCTGCCCGTAGGGTCCGGTTACGCTGGAACGCATACTTTCTATTTTTTCTCTTGGCACGCTCTTTTCAAACGAGACAAGGACATTGCTGGATTCTTTATTACCGGAAATAGTGCGGTCAGCAATAAATTCCCGGTCATATCCTCCTGCCTCGGGCAAAGGGGTAATTTTCCAGCCGTCGTACGTAGAAAAGAACCGGTTGATCTCCTGCCTGGCAAACTGGTGCATAATATCCTGACTGCTTCCCATATCGATCAGTGATAGTTAATCAATATTCAATAAAAAACTATGGTTTTATCGATGAGGAGGAAATTTTTAAAAAAGGTAAATTATTATTCAGGAACAAAATGATTTTATTAAATAAAATATTTCATAAAATACCCGGTCAACGGGTGAAGAAAGGTTACGGGTCTGGTGTCAGACAGGATTTCACGATACCTGAAATTTCCCTATCGTTGCCACGTAAAAGGAATGAATCAGACTAAAACCAATTTTTTTGAATTTGTCCGAATTCGCCTGCCGTTAAGTGGGGGAAATCTTTCATGTTGAAAAAAATAGTATCATAAAAAAACGGTGATCAGTCAGCCCGGATAATGGTGCCGACGTTCTGTCCCTGGATTGCTTTTTCGATATTGCCCCGCTTGTGGCAGTTGATGATCCGGACTTCATGGATATTAACGGCATTTTCGAGAAGATGGATCACCATGGGTTCGAGAACAAGGTCTTCAAGATCCATTTTAATCAATTCCTTTGCCGTGATATCCCGGATCATCTCGGCATCCGGATTTTTCAGGGGATCCTCGGTATACAGTCCATCCACGTTTTTGCCGATAATACAATTCTTTGCCCCAAGCACCTCGGCAATCAGGAACGCACCGGTGTCGGTGCGGTGCGGGGGTATCATCTCATTCCGGGCCGGGTGTTCGTACAGTCCATACGGGGGAGTGCCGTGAGTAACCGGCAGTATACCGAGTTTTAAGAGCATCGGCAGTTCGAGAAGATCGCCGGTATGGATCCGCGTCCCCCCGTATTTTGAGAGGAGAATCGCGACCATGATCGCGTTCTGCTCGGATATCTTTCCTGCCAGTTCCGCAAGGACACCGGTGGGCATTCCGAGATCCATCCCGATATCCATGATGTGGCGAACCCTCCCACCCCCGCCCGTGACGACGAGGAACTGGTTATTTTTGGATAATTCCCCGATCTCCTCGCAGAGCGGGTGCATCACCTCGCGCCCGTAATCGATTAACCCGTGTCCCCCGATCTTGATGATATTGATCTCCGGTGCAATGCGGATCTGCCCAAATGATTTCCGTCTCTCCTTCATCATGCCTTTCCGGACGAGTGTCTCACCCATAAGGCCGCTCTGGAGTTCAAACCGCTTTTTCATGTCCTATCAGCCTACTAGCCTATCACCAAGCAAATTTATAAGATATTGTAAACCAGTTGGTATACCAAACGCCAGTCATGCCCCCGGCATAAAGATAATAAAATGAGGGGATGAGTATGGTGAGAGGAATGGTAATGAAGATTTATGTGCGTGAACGCCAGAAAGTCGGCGAGGGTGTCGAGTCACCGAAATACCGTGTAGTAGCGGTGACCGGGGGTCAGCTCCAGATTGAAGCGACCCACTTCCGGAAATTCGAGATCGAGCTGATTGCTAAGGATATCAAAGCCGAAGTAGTCTATATGAAACCTGTAGCAGACGACCAGAAGAAAAAGAAGCATTGAAAAGAGTGCTTTTTTTTATTTTTTTAGGAACTTTTAATTTTTCATTTCTTGATTTTTCATTTCTTATTGAACGTATTTGATAATGCTCCATGAATCTTTATCCTCTCCTAGTCCATACTACTGTACGATTTCCCATGGCTGCCCTCTCGGTTGATATCCTTTTTGATGCAGCGATCCGTATCCAGCTCACAGAGCGATCGATCTCCATCACGTTCGCACAGGATACGATCCGGATAAAATTCCCGACGACACGACGGCTGGCAGAATTTCTTGAGGTCCCCCATTATTATGTCCTGCCCTATTTCGCCATGATGGAGCAGGAAGATCTCGTTACACGCGCAGAACGCGTGGGTATCCAGACCACCGTAAAGGGAAGCCGGAAAATGATTGATCTGATGAAGGAAAAATATCTTCGGGAGACTGAGGATATCCTGGGTATGCCTGTTTTTCAGGAAATCATAAAAAAATTCCCTTCCCAATAATACCTCGCATATTATATTTTTTCTTGTACTCTTCGGACGATAGTTCGCACGGGTATATCAATTGGTTATCAATTGGTTAATATTTTTAAATTAACAATTCAAAAAAGAAATAGTTTTTACTGATAATCGCTGATACAATATCCTAAAGGATTGAATGGTATGAAACGTTTCTCTGAATTATCACTGGGCATCCTGCTGATTATCCTCCTTGTCGGAGGAGTATTCATAGCAGGATGTACAACCACGCAACCAGGTCAGACCACGACTCCTGTCGTAACCACTCAGGTCACATCGGCACCTGGAGTAACGACAGCTGCAGCAACCGGTGAAAAGATCCCTGTCAAGGTCTTCCTTGCCGGCAGCCTGACCGGACCTTTTGAGAAGCTCAAGGTCAAGTTCGAGGAGAAATACCCCAACACGGAAGTTCTCCTTGAACCGGCGGGAAGCGTGGACACGATCAAGAAAGTGACCGAAACCAAAAAACCTGCAGATGTCGTTGCATCGGCGGATTACGCGCTCATTCCCCAGTACATGGTACCTAACGACGCAGACTGGTATCTCACCTTTGCCAAGAACTCAATGACGCTTACCTACACGAACAACAGCAAATATGCAGATGAGATAACCGCGGACAACTGGTACAAAATTCTGGCACGTGACGGTGTCCGGTGGGCATTCAGCGACCCGAACGCGGATCCCTGCGGGTACCGCACCCCCATGGTGATCAAGCTTGCGGAGAGCAAGTATGGTGACGACACTATTTTCAAGACCCTTGTTGAAGACCACAGCAAGATTACCGCTACAAAGGAAGGCAACGTCTGGACACTCGATGCAACCGATCCCTCACCGGACGGGACAAAACTTACCATCCGGCCAAAGAGCGTGGAACTTGTCCAGATGGTCCAGGCAGGCGGCATCGATTATGCATGGGAATATCACAGCGTGGCAGTCCAGAACGACCTCAAATTCATAGAACTTCCGGAGGAGATCGATCTGTCGGCAGTCAAGTATGCTGACAACTACAAGACCGTGCAGACGAAAGCGGTCAAGGGTAACGGGACGACCCTCTACACCGGATCTCCGATTGTGTATGGTGTTATGGTTCCCAAGATCGCCGATCACCCCGACATGGGGCTTGCATTTGTCGAGATGCTGATCGGCCCTGAAGGGCAGGCAATTCTCACCGCTGACGGTCAGCCGCCCATCGTCCCGGCCGGTGGGTTTGGCGATGTCCCACCCTCGCTTGCTTCGCTCGTGAGTAAACAAACCTAAAATTAAACTTTTTTTCCTCCACAGAGTATATGGACAAAGGAAAGCCTCCATGCAGATTTGTTACAAACCTATCGGAATTATCCATTCGGAATTCACCGACATAAAAACAACGCCAATCCAGAGCATCTTCAGTACCGCAGAAGGCACGCTTGAAATCTTTCCGGAATACACTAACGGCTTAAAAGATCTCGAGGGTTTTTCCCACCTGATCCTGCTCTATCACTTCCATAATGCAGGTGAGATGGTCCTGGTTCAGCGTCCATTCGCTGATATGAAGTCAGAACGGGGGATATTTGCCATCCGCTACTTCTGCCGCCCCAACCCCATCGGGATCTCGATTGTCGATCTGCTGGAGATACAGGACAATATCCTCCGTGTCCGTGGTATTGATATTCTGGACGGTACCCCGCTCCTTGATATCAAACCGTATATTTTCCAGTTCGATAACCGGACCAATGTCCGGAGCGGGTGGGTGGACACCCGTGATCTTACCGGCGTGAGGGATGCCGATGCAACTCCGCATAGCTTAAGGGATACGTAAAAACGGCCGGGGAGAACGGATGAAAGACACAGCGGGAAAACGGCGTTGGGTGGAGATAAAGGGAAATGCGGGGCAGCTTGACTGGTGCCTGATAGGTTTTGCGCTCATCGGGGGTATACTGGTGCTCCTGCCCCTCCTCGCCCTTATCAACATCACACTCGGTCAGCTTGCGGACATCCCGTTCCTTATCGGGGTTGCGACACAGAAACAGGTTGTTGATTCAATCCTGCTGACATTCGGAGCCGGCCTTGTCGCGGTGATTATCCTCGTAATCTTTGGAACACCCCTGTCCTATGTTCTCGCCCGCACCCACTCGCGCTTCAACCATGTTGTCGAGAGCCTGATCGATCTCCCTCTCGTCCTTCCCCATACTGTGGCCGGCCTGATGGTCTATATCCTCTTCATGCAGCGGGGGCTGATTGGCACCCCGTTGAAGAACATAGGGATCGTTTTTGAGGATGCCTTTCCTGGTATCGTGGTTGCCATGCTTTTTGTGTCCATGCCGTTCTATGTCAACAGTGTAAGGGAAGGGTTCCAGAAAGTCCCGGTACACCTTGAGAATGTTGCACGGACGTTGGGCGCGACCCGGTTCCAGGCATTCTGCCTCATCGTCCTCCCCAGTTCCGTACGGCACATCTTTAACGGCTGCATCCTTGCATGGGGACGCGCAATCAGCGAGTTTGCTGCCGTGATCATGATCGCATATTATCCCATGGTCATCTCCACGCTGATCTATTACAGATTCACAACCGGTGGCATAAAAGAGAGCAGTGCTGTGGCTTTTGTCATGATCGCCGCATGCTTCATTGTCTTCCTTGTATTGAGGTTCTTCACACGATATCTGGGGAGGTATGATGATCGAGTTTGACCGGGTGTCGATCACACTTGGGAATTTCCTACTCGATGAGGTCTCGCTCTCCATCAGGGATGGCGATTACTATTTCATCATGGGCCCGTCCGGTGCAGGCAAGACCATCATTCTCGAAGCCATTTCCGGCCTTCTCCTGCCAGACAGCGGACGGATCCTGCAGGATGGACATAATGTGAGAGGCATCCCTCCGGAAAAACGCAGGATTGGGCTCGTGTACCAGGACTACTCCCTCTTTCCTTATATGACCGTTGAGAAGAATATCGCGTTTGGCATGAGGATGCGCCTCCTGCCAAAACCCGAGATTGGGAGGCAGGTGAAGCAGCTGATGAAACAGTTCGAAATTACCCACCTTGCTCAAAGGGCGCCACTCACGCTGAGCGGCGGAGAGCAGCAGCGCGTGGCAATTGCCCGGGCACTTGCAATCGAGCCGGAGTTGCTTCTGCTCGACGAACCGCTTGCCGCTCTCGATCCCATCACACGGGACCGGTTTATTGAGGAACTCCGCTCACTCCACCAGGATCATGGACTTACTATTGTCCATGTCACCCATGACCGCCGCGATGCGGCAAGCCTTGGCACCCGGATGGCCATGATCATCGATGGCCGGCTTGTCCAGGAGGATCGGGTAGAGGCGATCTTCTCTTCACCTTGCCAGGAACAGGTCGCCCGGTTCATCGGATATGAGAATATCTTAAAAGGAACGATCGTTTCCTGCGGGGACGGGCTCTGCATCGTGGACATCGGGAAAAACCGGGTGTCTGTGGTAGCGGACGCAAAATATGGCGATAGCGTCGCGCTCTGCATCCGGGCTGATGATATCACCGTTCTCCTGAGTGACATACGGGGGACGAGCGCACGGAATACCTTTGAAGGTACTATCGTCAAAAAAACCGTTTCCGGCTCACTGGCTACCCTCATGGTTGACATCGGGGTTGAAGTGACAGCAACGGTCACCAGAAAATCTGCTGAAGAACTGGCGCTCGATACCGGCGCACCCGTCAGCATATCCTTCAAGGCAAGTGCCATTCACGTTATACAGGAACCGGTATCTGATGAGCAAAATGCAAAAAACCATCGTTTTCAGGCTGCATGATTGCCTGAAAACCATGATTTTTCAGTAATACTGTGATTGGCCGGCAGTAATCCGGCCGTATTATTTAAAGTATCAACATATCCCCCCCCATTCTCTCTACCGTAGCCTCATGACCATTGACCTTGCTGAGTGGTAGTATGGGGACAACACGATTTTCGACAAGATTGCTGCCCGGTACAGCAAGTCATCAAGGTCACCGATGGAACAAAGATCATGATGGGATAATCGTACCGGCATTCTTTCCTTTGATCGCTTTTTCGATAGTTCCCTTGGTGTGGCAGTTGAGGATCTTTACCTCGTTTATGTGGTCTGCGTGTTTCAGCAGTTCGACTACCATTGGTTCGATCACCAGGTTCTCTAGGTCCATCCCAAGCAGTTCGGAAGCAGTAATCTCTTTGATAAATTCTGCATCGGGTGTGTAACCGGATCCTGCATGTACAGCCCATTGAGGTTCTGCGTAAGACACGAGTGTAATAATTATCCCCGATTGTTCACATCCAGTTTTCTGATATATCAATTGTTTACCAATTGGTTAACATAATGAAATTAACAATTCAAAAAAGAAATAGTTTTTACTCATAATCACTGATACGATATCATAAAGGATTGAATGGTATGAAACGTTTCTTTGGAGTATCACTGAGTATACTGCTGATCATCCTCCTTGTTGGAGTGGTATTCATAGCAGGATGTACAACCACGCAACCAACGACTTCTTCCGTAACCACACCGCCAACAGCAGCAGCTGGTGAAAAGCCAAAGCTTCTCATCGCGACCACGACGAGCCTGTATGATACCGGGCTCTTAAACTACCTCGAGCAGAAGTACGAATCGCAAAATAATGTCGACCTGCAGATCACGTCACAGGGCACCGGTAAAGCGATCGAACTTGCCAAGAAAGGCGATGCTGATGTGCTGCTCGTTCACTCCCCGTCCCAGGAACTTGCATTCGTGAAGGACGGTTTTGGCATTAACCGGCGATCATTTGCCTCGAACTACTTCCTTGTTGTCGGGCCTTCGGCAGATCCGGCGGGAATTATAGATATGACGCCCGAGAATGCTTTCACCACACTCCTCCTGAAGGGTACGAACAATACGGCAGGTGTTTACTTTGTATCCCGTGGTGACGCGTCCGGGACGCACACTGCAGAGAAGAAGATCTGGTCCAACGCCAAATTCAATTACACGGCAAATGTCGAGGAATCCGGCAACTGGTACATCGAGGCCGGAAAAGGCATGGGGGACACTCTCCAGATGGCAAGCGAGAAAGACGCATACACCTTCACTGATGAAGGGACGTATCTTTCGTACAAGAGTAACCTGAACCTCGTCCCGATCATCACGGAAGGGCCAAGCCTGCTCAACATCTACAGCGTCATGACCGTGTATAATGACAAGCAGCCCGTCGAAAAGATCCAGATGGCGAACGATTTCGTGAATTTCCTGATCTCATCTGAGACACAGGACGAAATCGCCATCTTCGGGGTCGAAAAGTTTGGAAAGGCATTGTTTACACCGATGAGCGTCCGTGTTCCGGTAGCGCCAGAAGGTTTTATAGGTGATACCAGCACACCAGCGACTGCTCTCAAACCTTGAACGGCTGTGTCTAACACGACCGCGGCAAATTAACCTTCTTCTTTTTATTAAGCACATGATACATATTTCCGTCCCCTTATCTTCCCGCACATTGTCCGGGGAATGGTTCTCCAAGATAGTAAAGGACAGATAATAGTATTTCGGGTTCCCAGGTCTATCACCCTTGAATCTGGTTCAGTGCCGATTGCATATTAGAAGGTTCAAGGATACGGGGATAGTATGAATCCCTGTGTGGTTGTATTGTTTTTATACCCGGTTTTCTGCACACAGTCACGGTGTGGCAGAAACGTCAGGGGAATAACATCTGTGATATTCATTGTGGGACTTATTGAGTACTCTGTGTCCTGCTCCTGCCTATCCATGTGAAAAGATATACACAGATCATCCCGACAATAAAGGCGATCGTCATTGAGCTCAGGAGTGCAAGCACACCGATCATACCAGTGATAATGAGGGATTCTGTCCTGAGGCTGTGCCGGGCCATCTCGATCCCGACAAACACCAGCAGCGCACCAAGAGCCCCGACCGAAATGATGGAGAGGATCTGCGGGGAAGTGAAGAAGAGGGCAAGGAAAATAAAAATTATACCTGCATAGACATTCGCCCCACCGGTCCTCGCGCCGTAGCGGTACTGCCCGGCAAGGCCTCCTGCCCCGTGGCACATCGGAAATCCCCCAAAGGGAACCGAAATGAGGTTCATCAGGCCGATTGAAGTGGAGAATTTCTTTGGGGGGATATCGGTTGAGAAGAGATCCTTTGTCAGGAGCGAGGTTGCGAGGATTGCATTTGCTATGGTAAGGACGACTTGGGGAAGAACCAGTGTTGAGAAGGCAGATGAAAAATCAGTGGGAAGGGGGATTACCAGCTGTGGTGCAGGGATGAAACTCACGGGAGGTATACCGTACAGGAGGAGTCCCCCGATGAACCCGACACCAATAACACACAGCGATGAAAGATCGGGGACACGACGGTAACGAAACAGAATAAGGAACACGATGACAATCACTACCCCGATACCAAAGAAGATGGGGTCTTTGATGACAAAACCTGCTGAAGCCTTAAACAGGAGCAGCGCAAGACCCAGCTGGATTCCCCGCACGACACTCTCCGGCACCCACCGCCCGATAACCTCAAAGAAGCGGCCGTAACCGAGCACAAGAAAGATCACCCCGAGTATAAGTCCGGATGCAGCTATCTCGCCGCTGCTGATACCCCCGGCAATTACAATCACCGCGATCGCCTTCATGGGTTCAAGGGGGATCGGCAACCGGTAATAAATCCCGGTGAGAATGAACCAGATACCAAAGAAGAGGAGCACGTACCGGGTGTTGACATCCGATACCAGCGCTACGGCAATTATCAGCGGGATGATCGTCCCGAAATCCCCCAGAGAACCCGCAAGCTCCGACAGGGAGAATTTCATCGGGATTGCGGTCTTTGGGGACACGGTCGTTTGACAACAGAGGTCAGGAGATTATTCTGTTCGACGTAGTCCCCGGTTCCTTACACTCTCCACACCGCAATGTATACAAAAATCGTTGACCAATCATTAAAATAAAGTAACGTTGATGATAAGAATTAATCTTTTCACTGAAAAGCGCGGACCACAACAATTCCGGCGGTATCATCAATGAGCGAGATAGTATCGGGGGTTTTCCAGGCGATCAACCTGATCGTCACTCTCAATCCCGAAGTTATGCAGATAGCCGCACTCTCCCTCTTCATCTCGCTTGCGGCATCCATTATTGCAGCGGTCATATCAATACCCCTTGGAGGACTCATCCATTTTCACGAATTCCGGGGCAAGCGCGTACTCGTCGTCCTCATCCAGACCCTTTACTCTGTCCCGACCGTTGTCGTCGGCCTCGTGCTCTACCTTATGCTCTCCCGGAGCGGTCCGTTCGGGGGGTTTGGGCTCCTTTTCACACCGGAAGGTATGATCCTGGGCCAGACCGTGCTGATTATTCCCATTATGACCGGACTGGTCATTGCTGCTCTCGGGGGAGTCGACCGGAATATCAGCGATACACTCATCTCGCTGGGTGCAAC
>CAYWHL010000046.1:0-13593 GCA_964457995.1 uncultured Methanoregula sp.
ATGGCAACGAAGATGCCCCCGCACAACCTGCGGGAGGTCTGCGCAGCGGTCAACCTCTACCTCGACAACCCGGAAATCCCGGTTGAAGAGATCATGAAGGTCATGCCCGGCCCCGACTTCCCGACGGGGGGTGTCATGATGGGCACCGATGGGGTCAGGAACATCTACGCCACCGGGCAGGGTCGCGTGATCGTCCGGGGTGTTGCCACCATTGAAGAGAGCGAAGGGGGCAACCGCGGCGATCGCATCATTGTCTCCGAGCTCCCGTACCAGGTCAACAAGGCGCATTGGATTACCGCAATTGCAGATATGGTCAAGGATAAGAGGATCGATGGCCTTTCCGATATCCGCGACGAGTCTGACAAGGATGGTATCAGGGTCGTCTTTGAGCTCCGCAAGGGAACGATGTCGGCAGTCATCCTGAATCAACTCTACAAACTGACCGCACTCGAATCCAGTTTCTGGGCGATCAACCTTGCAATTGTCGACAACCAGCCCAAGGTGCTCAACCTCCACGGTCTCTTGGAGTACTTTGTCCACCACCGTATCGAAGTGATACGGCGCAGGTCAGAGTTTGACTTGAAAAAGGCACAGGATAAAGTCCACATATTAACCGGCCTCCTCATCGCCCTTTCCAAGATCGACCTGATCATTGCGGCCATCCGGGCATCCGATTCGGTTGATAATGCCAGAACGGCCCTGATAACCCAGTTCGGTCTCGATGAACCGCAGGCAAATGCGATCCTCCAGATGCAGCTACGTCGTCTCGCGGCGCTCGAGCAGCAGAAGATTAATGACGAGAAGAAGGGCCTTGAAGCCGAAATTTTACGACTTGAGACCATCCTTTCTGACGAAGCCAACATCAAAGACGAGATCCGGCGCGAGACTGTGGAGATTGCGGCAAAATTCGGCGATGCCCGGAGAACCGAGATCGCGATTGATACGAGCGATCTCTCCAATGAGGACCTGATTGAGGACAAGACTGTCCTTATCTCGATTACTACCGCCAATTACATCAAACGGATGGATATCGATACCTACCGTAAACAACGGCGGGGCGGCCACGGGGTCACGGGCATGACCACCAAAGAGGATGATGGGGTAGACTCGGTGTTTGCAGCCGAGATGAAAGATTATCTGCTCTGCTTTACCAATATCGGCCGAGTCTACTGGCTTAAAGTCTACCAGATCCCTGAAAGTTCCCGGATTGCAAAAGGCAAACCGATTGTCAATCTTCTCAACTTGAAAGACGAGATCGTAACAAAAGTCATTCCAATCCGCCAGTTCAGGGAAGACCGTTTTATGCTGTTTGCGACCCGGTACGGGCAGGTTATCAAGATTCCCCAGACGGAATTTTCAAACCCGCGCTCTGTAGGGACCAATGCTATCCGGCTCAAAGAGAATGACCAGCTTGTCGATGTCATTGCAACCGATGGAACCAAAGAGATCGTCTTATCGACCCGTTTCGGCTATAGCCTCCGGTTCCATGAAGAGACGGTTCGCACGGTTATGCGCAATGCTTCCGGTGTGCGGGGGATGAAACTCCGGGGCGAGGATACTGTTGTTGCAGTCACCCTTGTCGAAAAGGACCATCTTCTCACCATCTCTGATGTCGGGTTCGGCAAGAGAACAGAATTTGATGATTTCCGCGGGCATGGCCGGGGAACAATGGGTGTCAGGAATATGCAGCTCGAGCGCGATGCCGTTGTCATCGAGTCACGAGCTGTGCTGGACACTGATGAGATCATTGTCATGACCACATCTGGTGTTGTCATCCGTATGCCGGTCAGTGAAATCCGAATAATCGGGCGCGGGACAAAAGGTGTCCGGACCATACGCCTGGATGAAAAAGACCGGGTTGTTGGTGTCGCAATCGTCCAGCCTGAAATTGAGACCGGGGCGGAGACAGATACCGGTTCAGAACCGGAAAATGAAAATACCGATAATAACGAAACTGACGTCTGAATCCAGACATCAGAACCATATCTTTTTTCCGGTTCATTTTCTGTAGCTAATTGTATATTCCCTGAAAGGATTTGTACTACAAGTCAAAGGTTTGTACCTGGTACCGGGCGACAGGAGATCAGGAATAATTTTTAGCAGATGAGTACAGGAATGATGTACGGTGAACTGATGTTTCAGACAACATTTTCGGTCCGCTCGCAGTGCGAAGGCGATATTATCGATATTACCACTCAGGTTAAAAAAGTGGTCAGGGACAGTAAGATACAACAGGGAATTATCCACCTCTTTGTGCAGCACTCAACCGCTGCGCTTACGACTATTGAATTTGAACCGGGTGTCCTTATGGACCTCAAACGGGCACTCTCTGTGCTCGCCCCGGATAATGCCGAATATGCTCATAATGCAAGGTGGGGGGATGGAAACGGCCGTTCACATGTCAAGGCGGCTCTGGTCGGCCCGTCACTTACCATTCCCATTGACGGAGGAAACCCGGTATGCGGGACATGGCAGCAGGTTGTCCTGCTCGAACTGGATGTAAATGCCGGGCGAGAAAGAAAGGTTGTGTGCTCAGTTACAGGAAATTAAGCAGAGTTTTTAAAATCCGCTGCTCTCCCAATCCATTTATTGCCTATCGTGCTATGTTAATCCATGAGCTTGGCCCTGAAACAAAAAATCATTTCCAGATGTACGGAGATGGACATTCCCCTTGCAGGTTTCGCTCCGGCAATACGGTGGGATGAACCGCTGTTTAATCCATGGATTCCACCAGAATTCCGGCCACGTTCAATTTTCCCCGAAGCCGCGACGGTCATTGTGATCGGCCTTCCCGTTAGCCTGCCCATTGTGGAAACGGCACCTTCGATCTATTACCATGAACTGTACCGGACGGTAAATACCATGCTGGATATAAGCGGGTACCGTATCTCCATGTTTTTGAATACAGAGGGTTTTCCCTCAATCTGGATCCCCCGTGATGGTTATGGTTCAATAAGCATCTTAAAGGAAAAACCGGTTACCTTTTTCTCTCACCGCCATGCAGCATATCTCGCAGGTCTGGGAAATTTTGGTATAAACAATATGCTGCTCACGGAAAAATTCGGACCGAGAGTTCGTTTCGCCTCAATTTTTACTGCCGCTGACATTCCCCCGGATCCTGTTATCCCGGAACCTTTGTGCACGTCGTGCATGCAATGCGTGAATATCTGCCCGGTAAAAGCTCTCGATGGCAGGCAATATCCCGAAGGGCTGACTGATAAAAATGCCTGTGCTACCCGGTCAGAAGCATTGTATAAACGGTACATTTCACCCTGTGGTCTGTGTATCAAAGTCTGTCCAATAGGTGAGGACAGGAAACTGTACATGAGAGAAGACCCGAAAATCTACACCGGAGAATCTGAAGAATTTAAAAAATATCATCAGGCATGGAAGCATGTCAGATCCTATGGCAGCAGGTAATGAATACCGGGTCATTTCTGCAATCAGTCGGGTAACCTCCCGGATATGGTGTCTATGTATCTGTCACATTCATCCGGGCGACAGGGTATTTAAGAAAAATTTTATATCTCCGGTGCCTATCCACCACACTAATCCGGCAACCAGAAAAAGGATGTATCCCCTATGCTCTATCGCACAGTACCCAAAACCGGTGATAAACTCTCTGTCCTCGGATTTGGATATATGCGGCTGCCACAAAAAAAAAGCGGCGGCATTGATGAAGAACGTGCCATCCGGCAACTAAGATATGCCATTGACAACGGGGTCAATTATGTTGACACGGCACCTGCCTATCATTTCGGAAAAAGTGAGAAAGTGCTTGCCCGTGCACTAGCAGACGGCTACCGGGAAAAAGTCCGGATTGCAACAAAACTCCCCCCATGGTCAGTTCATTCACGGGATGATATGGACAGGATTCTCTCATCACAACTTGCCACGCTTCATACCAGTTATATTGATTATTACCTGCTGCATAGTCTCTCGAAGGCTACTTGGGAGAAGATGAAAAATCTTGGTGTGCTGGGATTCCTTGATTCGGCAAAAAAAGACGGGAGAATAAAAAATGCCGGGTTTTCGTTCCATGGTGACACCGCAATATTAAAAGAAATCGTTGATTCGTACTCCTGGGAATTCTGCCAGATTCAGTATAATTATCTTGATGAGCACAACCAGGCAGGCACTGAAGGTCTTTTTTATGCAGCAGGAAAACAGCTCGGCGTGATGGTCATGGAACCGCTCCGTGGGGGTAACCTTGCCGGACCATTGCCGGATGAGATAAAAAAAATATGGGACGAATCACCGGTTAAACGATCCCCGGCCGAATGGGCGCTTCGGTGGGTGTGGAACCATCCCGAAGTTACCGTTGTCCTTTCCGGGATGAACGATGAAATCCATATTGATGAAAACCTGCGGGTCGCAAAAGACGCTCTCCCGAATTCATTATCTCAGTCAGAACTCGATAGTATCGCCCATGTCCGCGATACTTTCCAGCGACGTATGAAGATCGGCTGCTCGGGCTGTGGGTACTGCATGCCATGCCCGGCAGGCGTTGATATCCCAGGCTGTTTTTCCCTTTATAATGCCCACCACCTTTTTCCTCATGACCGTAGTGCTAAATTCCATTATATAGGCCGTCATGGTGGTTTACTCTCCAGCGTTTCTTATGCCGGGCTGTGCAGGCAATGCGGTAAATGTGTTCAGAGCTGCCCCCAGCACCTGAGTATTCCCGATCATCTCCGGGACGTGTCAACAGAGATGGAGGGTATGATGAGTGTAATTGTCCCGTTGCTGAAGGGAGGACTCTGGTGTAAGGATCAGTTCGGACGTATCGGGCGAATTTTTGCGTTTACCAAATAACCCGGGTAATCATGCAGGTATAGCAACTTTGACACATTAATAATCGATATATATTAATGTATTACAGAATGTAAATAGAGCAGAATGCCAGTCTGGTGAAGTGGGTTGCAGTGATATCAGTTCTTTATATCGATGATGATCAGGTCCTTCTGGACATCGGCAAGCAGGTCATGGAACGTGATACGAATATTAAAGTGAATACGGTCCTTTCTGCCAGGGAAGCCCTTCAACTTCTGGAAACTGATGTATTTGATGCGATAATTTCTGAATATGAAATGCCGGGCATTGATGGAATTCAACTACTTAAAAGCGTGCGTGAAAAATTTCCCAAAATCCCTTTCATTATTTTTACCGGTAAAAACAGGGAAGAGATCTTTATTGAATCTATCAACAACGGTGCCGACTATTATGTCAACAAAGGCGGAGATCCAAAATCCCAGTTTGCCGAACTGTCCCACAATGTTCGACGTGCTGTTGAATTGCGGGAAAGCGAACGGAAAATTGCCCGCCTCAACCGTATAGATTCTGTCCTCCGCCGGATCAATGAGGCAGTAGTACACATCCATGACCGGATGCAGTTGATGCAGGAAGTCTGCAAAATCATGGTCAAGGAAGGAGGATTTATGATGGCCTGGGTCGGATTTGAGAATCCGGAAACCCACATGGTCAGAAATATTGTTGCGAGCGGGTCAGTAGATGATTTTTTTGTCAGGATTAGACTTGCATCCGATGATAGTGTGCATGGGCAGGGGCCAACGGTCAATGCAATCAGAATGGGCAAGCATATCATATGCAACGATATCACGGCATACCCCAATATGGCGATGTGGGAAGAATATGCTCTCAGGAAGGGGTACAGGTCCGTTGCCGCTTTCCCGATAATTATTGGAAAAACAACACGTGGGGCGATTACCCTTTACTCCAATGTCAGTAACTTTTTTACCGATGCCGAGATCCGGTTACTCACCGGAATTTCAGAAGATATCTCGTTTGTTCTTACTACATTGGAAACGGAGGATACCAGCAGAAAGGATCAGGAGAAACTGGAATATTCGGAGCATCGATTATCTGAAATTATTAATTTTCTCCCGGCTGCGGCATTTGCCATAGATACAAAGGGCACGGTGATTCTCTGGAACAAAACAATGGAGAAACTCACAAATGTCAGTGCCGGGCAGGTACTCGGACGACGCAATTACGAATATTCATTCCACCTGTCTGGAGAACGAATTCCTGGACTGCTTGATCTGGTATCTGCCCCTGACAGGGAACTGGAGAAATACCATTACACGGAAATAGAGCGGACTGATACCACCGTCAGGGCTAAAATACATCTCTCCCATATCAGAGGAAAACCCGCCACTCTTGAGATTATTGCTTCTCCTTTATATGATCAGCAAGGGCAGCTTTCCGGTGCGATTGAATCGATATATGATTTCACGGAAATCAATAAAAAAGATGAAAAATTTCATCGGTTATTTGAGAATAGTGATTATGGTATTCTTATCCTTAAATCTGATACAAACAAGATTAGTGATGTAAATCCGTATGCTGTTACTCTTACCGGGTTTTCGCTGGAATATCTGATCGGCAAGACCATTGAGGAAACAGGTTTTTTCAAAGAAAAATTTCTGGCTGAACAATTCTATGCAGAGCTGAAAAAAACAGGATTTATCAGCTTCAAAGACATTCCGCTGGAGACAAAAAGCGGCAGGATTATTGACGTGGAATTTGTAAGCAAGGTAATTACCCTTAATGATCATGCGGTCATAGAGTGCTCTATTCACGACATATCTGATCGGAAGCGGACTGAAAGTGCCCAGATCCTCGCCAGAAAGAATCTTAATATATTGTCCAGCATGATCCGCCATGATATCCTGAATCAGCTTATGGTTGTCAGCGGCTCTCTTGAACTTGCATCCTATGTCCTACAAGAACCAGATGTCTTAAAACATCTCAATCGTGCTCAGACAGCAACAAAAACCATACAACGACAGATAATATTTACCAGGGAATATGAAAATCTTGGTGCAGATGCCCCGAACTGGCAAAGAATATCAACTGTTATCCACCGGGCATTCTTGGAAGTTGAAGCAGATACAGTGAAACTGAACATACAAGAGGACAATTTTGATGTCTTTGCAGACCCGCTCTTTGAAAAGGCTTTTTATCTTTTGTTTAATTTTGCACACAATTACGGGGAAAAAGTTACAAGAATCGACGTCTATTATCTCTGCACCAGTACAGAACTTATCATAACGATTGCTGATAACGGGACAGGGATTTCACCGGAAAACAAACCCCACCTCTTTGAATGGAGAGCAGGGAATGAAAAGACCCTCGGGCTCTTCCTGGCACAGAAAATTCTCTCAAGTACCGGTATAACAATCCGTGAGACGGGGGAGTTCAAAAAAGGAACACGGTTTGAAATTATTGTTCCGAAGGATATTTTTCGTACCGGATCGATTCAACCACCATGAAAAATCCGGAAATGAAGATAATCTTTTCTTCACCTTCTCATCTGCTTTTTTTAGAATTAATTGAACGATTTTTTTGATGAATTTGTTATCACCATTATCAGGACCTATTGATTATGAATGAATCAGTCTGATAAAAATAAACCTTTGAACATAAAACTAAATCCTTGTCTGAACAATATTAAAATTCAATGATTTCCCTCCTCTATGTGGATGACGAGCCGGATCTGCTTGATCTCTGCAAACTTTTCCTCGAACGTGAAGGGGAGTTCTCCGTAACAACGGTCACTTCTGCCGATGAAGGATTGAATATTCTCTCTGACGGGAAGATTGAGGGTATCATTTCTGATTACCAGATGCCGGTAAAGGATGGGATTGAATTCCTTAAACAGGTAAGAAAGGATTACAAAGATCTGCCCTTCATCCTCTTCACCGGCAAAGGACGCGAAGAAGTCGTTATTGAAGCCATCAATAATGGTGCTGATTTTTACCTCCAGAAGGGGGGAGATCCACGTGCCCAATTCAGCGAACTAAGTCATAAGATAAGGCAGGCAGTCCGGAGGAAAAAAGCAGAAGAAGAGCTTCGTATGATGAAAGCCACGGTGAGTTATGCTGCTGAGGGCATTCTCTGGGTCAACCAGGAGGGGGGGATCACGTTTTTCAATGATACTATCTGTTCCATGCTTGGCTATACCAGGGAGGAATTTGCCTGCCTCACGATACGGGATATCAACCCGCGGTTGTTTGAGAACCACATGGGTTCTCTCTGGGAACGATTGAAAGAGAGGAACTATATTACATTGCAGGGCAACAACACAAAAAAAAACGGATCAACTATTCCCGTCGAAATTCTTCTTAATTACATTGAATTTGGTCCGAACGCGTACGTTTTTGCATTTGTCAGGGATATTACCGACCGTAAACGGGCTGAGGACGAACTGAAGTCTGCATATGAAAAGAATCAGGGGCTCATGGATTATGCAAATGATGCAATTTTTATTGCAGACACAGAAACCGGTATGCTCCTTGATGCAAATAAAAAAACACAGGCTTTGATTGGAAGGACACTTAAAGAAATCCAGAGCATGCATGAAAGTGAACTTCATCCAAAAGAAGAAGAAGAAAAATACCTGGCGTATTTCAAAAAACATGCCCTTGAAGGAACGGGATTACAAGAGGAGGTCGTCGTAAACAAAAAAGGTAATCTTATCCCGGTCATTGTCAGCGCCACTATTCTCGATATGGGTGGACGCCGCTGTCTGATGGGGATATTCCATGATATATCAGATATCAAAAAGGCGCATGATGCCCTGCAACTCGCCAATAAAAAACTCAACCTGCTTGCAGAGATCACCCGGCACGATATCAGGAATAGACTTACCGTACTCGGCGGGTATCTTGAACTGTTCAACGATCACCCTCCGGAACCTCAGCACTCCATGTATCTTGCTAAGCTGAAAACTGCAGTCAAGATGATCACAGCAAATATTGAGTTCACCAAACTCTATCAGGATCTTGGGGTGGTCGCACCGTCCTGGCAAAAAGTCAACGGAACGTTTTATAAAGCCTGTACCCATATTGACATAAAAAAAATACGGTTTGAATCTGAAGCAGATGAACTGGAGATATTTGCCGATCCCCTGCTGGAAAGGGTATTTTACAACATTGTAGAGAATGCTGTAGAGCATGGTAACGGGGTATCTGTTGTCAGACTTTCATGGTCTGAATCAGCCGATGGTCTTCTCATCCGTCTGGAAGATGACGGGATAGGTATTCCAGCGCAAGACAAGGATACAATTTTCGAGAGAGGATTCGGCAAGAATACCGGGCTGGGATTATTCCTTTCACGCGAAATCCTGTCAATTACCAATATTACAATAAAAGAATCCGGGGAATTCCAGCATGGTGCCCGTTTTGAAATGTTAGCGCCAAAAGGTGTATACCGCTTTACCGGAACCAGAGACAAAAAATAATATTTTTTTTTGCAATAACGTGATGATATGCCTCATTGTGTGCGGTCATGCACAGTGTGCTATGACACTTTCATGAATAATGCAGTAAAAATACTCCACCATGTTTGTAAGCGTCCGATATTTACCTGCCGGCTTTGGAATAATCCGCTATTACCCTGATACTATTTCGGCAGGGTATCGCATTCCCTTCAGTAAGTAAAAAAATTACGATGATGATTACATTAATCAAGAGGAATTGTCTCAAGCTGTGAGACGAGCTCCCAGATCCTGGTTCTGGCGTGAATCGGCATATTGGGATCATTGGAAATTTCATCAATCTTTGAAATCGCTTCCGCTGCACGCAGTCCCATTGCCTTGGAATTGTTAATAAGCAGCATCCGGGTTTCATCTGCAACACGCCGAATGTTTCGGGGTATTGAGCTGTCTTCCTGAATGCGTTGCAGCATCAGAATACAGTTTTCCATAGTTTTTTCGGGGTTGGGCATGGTATCACCTACCTGTGTACCTGTAGTTAATATGAGGAACCGACATATATAACTTAAATATTGATTTGACGGTGATTGAATGCCGGTACGTAAGGAAGATGAAATCATGGCAGAATACCTCCTTAAGGGAGGGAAGATGCTTGAAAAGGCCTGTAAAACCTGCGGATGCCCGCTTTTTGAAGTCAAGGGAAGGACTCTTTGTGTTGTCTGTGCCGAGCGTGACTCTACCCTTCAGCAGACAAACAGCACAGCCGCGCAAGAAAAGGACTCCGGCTTACAGGCCGGGCTTGAATGTTCATGTCTGCAGGGTAAATTATCTCAGGAAAACCTGGGACTCGCTAATGAACTTGCAGGCACAATCCTTGCTCTTTGCAGGCGTATACAATCCGAAAAGGATCCAAACCATTGTCTCACGTTAATGACTTCAGTAAAAACAGGTACCGAAGCGCTCCATATCCTTTGTCAGTTATAAGGGTGACGGCAGAGGTCATAGATCTTCTGCGCTGTCTTTTCCCCGATTCCTTTTATCGCGAGCAACTCCACCAGCTGCGCGTTTGCAATTGCCTGCACAGATCCGAAATGAGAGAGCAGAAGACGTGCGTTTTTCGTACCAATATCAGGAATTGCAGAAATAATATACTCCAGTTCCTCGCGAACAGAATGGTGTGATTTATGCGGGTGGAGCTTGCGATCACCCCTTTCCGCATTCTCGCGTTTGGCAAGTATATACAGCATCTGTGCGGTATCCTGCTCGTCCCTGGTAAACAAGAGCGAAATCCCCATATCAATAGTAAGTGCAGCAAGCACGCCTTTTATCGCGTTCGGGTGGATGTCACGCTGGGTGTTCAGATCACCACCTTCAATGATCACTACCGGGCGCGGGACTGCCTCGGCCATCGCTTTGACCTGACCGAGCAGGTCGCGGTTAATCAGTGTATCGATAAAATCCCGGGAGGTTTTTCGTTCGATGAGAATCCGGTCTCCTATGGCATAGTCACCGTGTGCAAGCCGTTCAAGTCTGATAGTTGCGCCCATCCCGGAGAGCACCTCAACTACTTTTGATGATGTCTCGCGATCGTCAATAACGATCCGTGGTCCCTCAATCACAAACTCGTCTATACTTGCCTGATCTTCCGGAATGGTTTTTTGCAGCGGTATGTTCATACTCCCCATTGCTTTCATGCTCTTATGCATCATGGTCTCTTTACTCTGACTGACATGTCGGAACACTTCATCTGAAGTCCCTTTTGTAACAAGAACAACTACCCTGCCAGCCCGTGACCTTCCTGTCCTGCCTTTGCGTTGAATAGAGCGGATTTCAGATGGGACTGCTTCATAAAAGATCACCAAATCTGTTGAGGGCACATCAAGACCTTCCTCACCAACTGATGTCGCAATCAGGACTTTGAACGCGCCTTCACGGAATCTGGTCAATGCTGCAATCTGTTTTTTTTGTGAGAGCCCCTTCTCGGCATCTTTTGTAGCCTGTCCCACAAAGCGTTCGCAGGGAATGCCATTTTTCATGAGGTAATCCACAAGGAGCTGAACAGTATCCCGGTAGGTAGCAAAGATAATGATCCGACTGTCCGGATGTGCTTCCATCTGTTTGCGTACCAGTTCCAGTGTGATCTCAGGTTTTGGGTGGAGTTCCTTTGTCCATTCAAGCGTCCGTTCGAAAAGTTCCTGAAAGGATGGATTCTTACATAGGCTCTGGCTTGCCTTACTTCCCCCGGATCCTGAACCTTCAGCAACCAGTTTGGCAAGATACCCTTTCAGTACTTCGCTTCCCTGTGACTCGGCAAGCGTAATCGCGTGCTTAAGCTTCATGCACGCGGCGTATACAGATGATGCTGAATATGCCACAGGGTCTCGGTTGGCGATACGCTGCTGGATCTGCGCGTTGATAGAATTCAACGCTTTCATTGTCAGTTTCTCGCGTTTTGGCACAGTAAAGTGAAGTGATGAAAGCAGTGCAAGACGCTCATCTATAAGAGCATTGATTACTGATATTGCTGCTTTAAGATCCCCGGGAAGATCGATACTGGTATATTCAATATCCCGCTCGAACACATAGGGGCGGACATCGGGATCATTTTCTGTCCGGTTTTCTATTTGCGTGATGCCCAGATTAGTGCACACTTCCTGCACTTTTTCCTGAACACCACCCGGTGATGCTGTCATTGCAAGAATCAGGGGTTTATGAGCAGTGTTGAGATACTTTTGTGCAAGAAATACATATGCATAATTTCCAACTGCGCGGTGACATTCATCAACAATAAGAAGTGTTACATCCTCAAGCGTGTAGCGTCCGGCAATAAGGTCATTTTTTACCACCTGAGGTGTTGCAAGAATTACCGTAGCCCGGTTCCAGTCATCAGTGCGCTCATCTGGCGGGGCTTCACCGGTGAACATGACAAAAGGTGATACCTGCAAATCCTCAGGTCTTTTTACGAGAAGGTAGTGTTCAAAAAAACGCAGGTGTTGCTCTACCAGTGGTTTTGTTGGAGCGAGCATAAGCATTCGTCCTCCTTCATTATAGAGCCGCGATGCAGCTACAAGGAGCGCAACAGCAGTTTTGCCAAGACCGGTTGGCAGGATCACCATCGTATTTGCATCCAGAGCCCGCATCGCGATTGAAAGCTGGTACTCACGCGACTCAATACCTTCAGGTTTGATGAGGGGGTGGCTGATGAAGCTCATAAGGTTCTGGTTTCTGCAAGGGAAGTGAAGGATATCGTTCCATCAACGAGGGCCCTGATCGTTTCAGGTGACTCAGTGATTGTAATGCGTACTTGTTTCATGGTGTCACGATCCCGGAGCGTTATGGTATTGTTCTCTTTGGTATCGTAATCAACCGTGATCGCAAATGGCGTACCTATCTCGTCCTGGCGCCTGTAACGGCGCCCGATTGCGCCGCTGTCATCATATTCAGCAAGTATACCCGTCTTATGTAATTTTTGTGTAATTTCGTATGCTATACTATCAAGGCCATCACGGGTCATGAGCGGAAAAACAGCGACCTGAACAGGAGCGACTTTTGGTGAAAGGCGCAACACGGTCCTGGTTTCACCATCTGCTATGTCCTCATCATATGCCTGTTCCAGAACTGCATAGCACATCCGGTCAATCCCGTACGAAGGCTCGATCACGTGAGGAACAATATCCACCCCGCGTATTTCAATTACTTCATCGCGGACTTCGAACAGACTGACAGGAATATGGATTTTTTCACCTTCTATCTCAATGTCTGCTCCCTCCTGCGTAGGTGTTGCAGTTTTGAGCGCAGCAAAGATCGCTTTTGCTTTCGCACGGTACTGCTTGCCCAGTATGCTCATGTTCGGGATAATGCGCCGGCATTCGGTTTTCTTCGGCTTATCGTACTGAATGAACACCGTCATTGGGCTGCCACTCTGTTTTGCATGAGCCTTTAAATCATAGTCTGTCCTGTCTGCAATACCTACTGTTTCCACCCAGCCAAAACGGTGGGAAAATACTTCAGCGTCCCAGCAGTCAGTCGCGTAGTGCGCTCGTTCATCAACAAGGTGCTGACGGAACCGTAATCGTTCCGGTTTAATTCCAATCGTAACCAGAAGATCATGCGTCAGAGCGACGTAATAGGCAACATACTCGTTGGCAATTATACCTTTGGTAAGAGCTTCCTGCATCGAGATTTCTACAGGTCCTTCACATTTCTGCTGCCGGGCATGGGTAAGCAACGGCATCCGGTAATCCGCGTAGCGTTTAAATGAAGGGTGATGGTTCTTCTCATTCGGATGGACAAAGATTTCCGCTTCTGCCTGAGTAAACTCCCGGAGCCGGATCATTCCCTGCCGGGGCGAGATC
>CAYWHL010000047.1:0-13486 GCA_964457995.1 uncultured Methanoregula sp.
GTATCGATTGTGGAGATTCCGGAACTGATGTTCTGCCCCGGTGCGCTACCGCCCCCTCCACCAGGGTAAAACGGCGTCGAGGGTAATGTCCGGAATGTATAGTCAGTACTTACATACCTGTTTTCGCTCCGGTCGCTTGACTCCACCCGCCAGTGGTACAGTGTACCGTGAGCAAGTCCGCCGAGGATAATGGTGTGGTTGGTCTCCATGAATGGATTTGTGCGGATGGAGCCGTAGCCGGTCGTGAGACCGTACTCGACAGTGCTGTCAGCAATACCGTTTGTTTTCCAGGTAATTGTCGCAAGGCTCTGACCAACATCTGTGGCAGCGATATCAAACGCGGTGAGTGATATTTTGGCCGTGATCAGCGTTGCACCCGTGTTTCCGGCAAATGCAGGGCAGACAAAAACACCTGATGATAAAAAGAGGGAGCAGAAGAGAACGATAAAAACAGGATGGTTTTTTTTCCCGGTCATTTCCATTGCCTGGTGATATATCCGGAAATAATGACGGTGACCATGAGAGCCGCAACGTTCACCATCACAGGCAGGGGTGTTTCGGTGGCTGGTGGCGTTGTTTTTGGCGGGGAGATCAGTATCGCCCAGATACTCAGGTGGTTGGTTGTTGCGGTCAGCTTCATTGTCTGGGTAGTAAGTTGAGTGGGCAGTATCACCCACGTGCCCTGAGCGGTATCCCAGTAGGAGAGTTTCAGCTGTGATGCATCTCCACCTGCCAGTGCAAGGTCATTTGCTGAATAGGTGACCCTCACCGTGGCGTCTTTGCTGAGGAGTCCTGACAGCCCGGTGATTTCAAAACAGGTGGCGCCCAGGCTGGCTCCTTCAGGAGCCGGATGAAGATTGTCGCGTGAATACGGTTTCAGCACAACAACAACGTCACCAAGGACAGCACCCTGCGGGAATACAACCGAATACCGCCCGTCGGGTGACGTTAGAGCGCCGGCCCTGCCGGGAGAAAGCGTGACGCTGGACTCGGTCGGCGGCGGGATGTACGGCTCCTTCATCTCAAATGTGATGGTCTTTTCGTCAAGCACCCGTCCGCTTTCAAGGATGATCTTTGATCTAACCGTGTAGGTACCAGCCGGCAGGTCTTTCACATCAGGCCTGGCAGTAAACTCCACCGCATTTCCCGGGATAATCGCATATACTGACGGAGGTGTCGAATTCTGTGCTATGATATTCCCGTTTGCATTTGTCAGCGTGACAACATTCACGGTATGATAATAGTGGTAATTCCCGGTATTTTTGAACGAGGTGAGAATAGAAATCGGCTGTCCGATGGTCACATTGCCCACGTCCAGACTGGTGATACTGCCCGCTTCTGTCGGAGAGGAACCAGAAACAGTAACCAGTACCGGAACATTTACCGCAGTGGTAAATGATTTTCCCTTTCCCGGAATGGCATGAATGTAGATAATCGCGTATCTCCCGCCGGCACCAACATTCTTGGGAAGCGTGATCGTTGCCGTAACTTCTTTTTTTGCTCCGGGTTCAAGATGGATGGTATTTGTATCAAGGGAGATGAATGTCCGGGCTGAATAGGGGCTTCGATCGTTGACCGGACTGAGGGTTGTATAGACCAGGTCCCTGGTCTGGCCAAACCCAAGTACTTCGACTATCACATCGGTCGGGTCTTCATCCTCTCCTATGCCAACGATCATTTTATGGATATCTGTTCCCCCGGGCGGGATACTGTTCATGTATTTTGCCCCGGATACACTTATTGCAGCTACCGGTGCAGAACCCACCAGCATCAGGATAAGCAATGCCGGGATCACGATTGTCATCGTGAAGGATCTTTGAAAAATAGCTCTCATATCATACTCCTGACTGAATACCTGATAAAGAAAACTGGAACGATTTTTTTTAAAAGCACTACGATGTTCTGGTTTTCCCGCGGTCTGGTGATCATGGTGCTGCACCGGTGAATGTTACGACAATCCTGTATACATGATCCGGGACGGTCAGGTGCGGGTCAGTGTAGGCAACTGCCTGTGCGAATGTAAGGGAAATCTCCAGGGAAGTCACTATTTCAGACCCGGTTTCAATTACCTGGTCCTCAGAACTTAACGTTACAGATGATCCACTGGAACCAGTAGCGTCCGCACCCGTTAGCGTCATATTGGCTCCTAAAACTGCAGGGTTTGCGACATATGCAGACGTACCGTCCCACTCCACCATCCGACCGGCATATTCCTGGGGTTTCAAATCGTCCGAGGCATCTCTCACGGAAACGGTCCAGTTGGCAGTATCGGAAGTTACATTGAGGTGAACGGAGGTATTCTGGCTGGTACTGCCCGCGGTCAGTACCATATCAGGAATATCTCCTGAAACAGAGAGGTCAATGGTTGCTGCAGATACTGGTCCGGAGCACGCCAGCACGACAAGCAGCACGACCGGGATTGCAAGAAGTATCGCACGGGATCTTTGAAAACAGTCGCTCATGGTTTGCCCCTGTGGAAGACTTGATAAGGGAAAATAAAAAGGTTGTTGTGTCGTATCGCCACCGTAACAGTTAGGGGGTTGTTCCGGTGAATGTGACAATGATCCGGTAAACATTTGACCCGGGTAGTCTCGGGTCTGTAATTGCAACGGTCTGCCCGATGGTAATATCCATCGATTGCGCATCGACAACATCAAGCCCTGTTTCAATCAGTTGGTCAGAACCGGTTAATGCGACTTCTGCTCCGGTAGTCTTAAGGGGCACACTTGCGCCTGTGACGTGCAGAGCCGCCAACTTAGTTGCCAACGGATCATCCACATAAGCGCTGGTACTCCAATTTGCCATGCTACCTTCGGTGCCGCCAATTTTTAAGTCATCCATGGCATCTTTCACCGCAACAACCCACCCGATATAATTCGATGACACGGTCAGATCAACAGCTGTCGAATTCACGTTAGCTCCCACATCGAGCGCCTAGTTTGTGATACTTCCCGTTACGACAATATCAATAACCGCACCCGGATTACCCGTAATCACAGAAGTCCCTGTATCAGCTGCCACCACCGGGGCAACCATCGCCGCTGACAAAACGACCATAAGACTGATAACAACCAGCAGGTTTATTTTCATTTGCTTCCCCTCCATAACATTTTTGCTTTGATTACCACTCTGTGGTCACATATTATAAAAGTATCCCCCTAATAGTCGATATTACTATATATAAGTTTTTATGAAGGGATTTTTATTCTCCTGAAGAAAATGAGAAAACTCCAGTTCTAAGCTTATCCGTGAAAGGGCTAAAAAAACCAGGGTGCTACAGAGTGCAGATGACCGTGAATCCCGTATCAGCAACCGTAACGTAAAAACCGCATGGCAGAGATCAGTACGTTCCCTGTTATCCCCATGTCAAAGAGCCGGCTGTTCACCCGATCGCGATGCACATGAGAAGGGCTGTACCAAATAATCTTTTCTGTCGCGCTCTCCTTGAAGGTTGTGTTTTTTCGTCCCTGTGTCTAAAAAAATCATGAGTGGGATTTACACACATACCATCAATACCACCCAATAAATAAAGATGGGTGGAAACTATTCTTTAATCTGTACGTTTCCTGTGTACGGGTGATATGTCCCCTCGCAGGGAAATAATCGTTTAGGAGGGATTTGGCCATGATGCAGATCTATAAGTCAAACAAAGAGCAGGAACCAGCCATCATTGAAAAAACTGAATTGATCTGCCAGGGTGCATGGATACGGTTATTTGATCCGTCAGACACCGAACTTACAATTGTTGCAGAAAAATGTGCAATTCCTCCAGACTTCTTAAAAGCTGCCCTTGATGAAGAAGAACGACCCCGCATTGACGAAGAAGAGGGGGTTGTCCTGATTGTCATGGACATCCCGGTGATGACTGAATTTGAAGAGATAAAGACCTTAACCACGCATCCGCTGGGAATCATCATAGCAAAAGATAACATTGTCACGGTATGCAGCCGCGGATCGCAGGTCCTGGATGATTTTGTTGCCGGGAAGGTTCGGCATTTTACTACCGCAAAACGAACCCGGTTCATGTTCCAGATCTTTTATCGGAATGCTTCTTACTATCTCAGCCATCTGCGCCAGATAGAGAGATCGATCTCCCGGATTGAAATTGAACTTCACCGCTCGATGAAGAATGAGGAACTTTTCCAGATGATGGAACTGGAAAAGAGCCTGATCTATTTCTCAACGTCGCTTAAAAGCAACGAGGCGGTTCTTGAACGCATCCTGCGCTCAAAACCACTGAAAATGTACGAGGAGGATG
The DNA here is from genome assembly GCA_964457995.1 of uncultured Methanoregula sp. Lineage (GTDB taxonomy): Archaea > Halobacteriota > Methanomicrobia > Methanomicrobiales > Methanospirillaceae > Methanoregula. Next base: position 4,259 of record CAYWHL010000047.1, read on the forward strand.
CCGAATTTTTAGAAGACGTCATCATCGAAAACAGGCAGGCAATGGAGATGTCGCAGATCTACCTGCATATCCTGAACGGGATGACCCAGGCCTTTGCCACCATTATCTCAAACAATCTCAATATCGTGATGAAATTTTTAGCTTCGGTAACGATCATCATTGCAGTGCCGACCATGATTGCAAGTTTTTACGGTATGAATGTGCTGAATCTCCCCTTATCTGATAAACCTCTTGCTTTTGAAACCATCTTTGGAATGTCGGTGATCATTTCAGTTGCGATGGGCCTGTTGATGTGGAAGAAAAAAATATTTTAAATTTGAAAAGAACCAGAAAAGGTCGAGAACGCGAATAACAATAAACTCTGCAGGCGGCTTCCGGTAAAAATGCCGCTGTGCGGACAGGAGATATCACGTCACTTTTTTATCGAAGCTCAAACTGCGGTTGAGGAGACCGGCACTATTCCGTCATCGTATTCAATAATCAGATTACCATACAAGGAAATTTTTTTTTTGCCAAAACGGAGGAAGGGACCGGAACAGAATTCCCCCGCAGGCTCTCGTTTTATCCCGAAACCAGGTTGTTGCCGGTATTCATGTACCGGAATACGGTACGGAGACCAACCCCGACAATAAGTACCGATGCTGATGCGATAATAATTGTTACCCATTGCTCCAGTGAAAGCGGTACGGTTCCAAATATTGTTCCGCCATACTGGACAATAAGAACCTGCGCAAGAACAACTACGCCCATAACCACAAAAAAAGTCGGGTTCCCTTTAAAAAACCGGGGCATCTTCCCGTCCATTGCCCGGCAGTTAATTCCGTTCCAGACTGCAGCGATGATGAACGCTGCGAAAAAAACCGTCTTGATCTCTTCAGGGGTATCACCTCCAAGGAACCCGGTAGTGATCTGAAAGATACCGGCAATAATAAAAAACGTGCCGGTGACGATGATCGAAGCCCACATGAACGGTGTGACAAGGTTTGCATCATGAGGGATTGGCGTATGGTTCATCAGTCCGTGATGCGGGGCTTCTGAACAGAGAGCAAACGCAGCAAGAGTGTCCATGATGATGTTGATCCAGAGGATCTGGATAATGGTAAACGGTTCCGGGTATCCAAGGAGGGGGGCGATGAAGATGAGGATGCAGGCACAGAAATTAATCGTGAGCTGGAAGAGAATAAAACGCTGGATATTCTCATACAACGATCGGCCCCACCACACCGCGCTGGTAATCGAAGCGAATGAATCGTCAAGCAGGATGATATCGCTTGCCTCCCGTGCCACTTCAGTTCCGGCTATTCCCATGGCAAGTCCAACATCAGCATGTTTGAGAGCAGGTGCGTCATTTGTCCCGTCACCGGTTACTGCGACAACGGCGCCAGTCTTTTTGAGCGCCTCGACCAGCAGGAGTTTGTCCATTGGTTCTGCCCGTGCCATGACGTCAAGACCCGGTGCTGTGGTCACCTGTTCATCTTTCGAAAGTGAACGGAATACGGATCCGGTCATGATCGTTCCGCCCTGCATGATACCCGACTCCTGTGCGATAGCCCGTGCAGTTTCGGCATTATCCCCGGTGACCATCCTGACCCGGATACCTGCATGCTGGCAGGTGGCCACTGATTCCGGAATATTATCCCGGAGGTGATCACGTATTCCGACGAAACCGTCCCATGTAAGTCCGGTCTCGCTCTCATCGCCATTTTCGATTTCCTTATGGGCGAATGCAAGGGTTCTCATTGCCCGGCATGCAAGTGCACTCACATCTGATAGATCGGGTTTCTGTACACAGAGCGATGCAAGGATCTCCGGTGCACCTTTCACCAGAAGCCATGATTTGCCTTCTACATGCACAACTGTTGACATCCGTTTACGGTTACCATCGAAGAGGTATTGTTTTTTCACACGCGTTTCTGAACGAATATGCTGGTAATCAAGGGAGTATTGCCTGAGCCAGCGGAGGAGAGCACCTTCGGTCGAGTTCCCGATGACAATTACATTGGAGTTGCGTTCTTCAAGATGCGCAGTACCGTTCACGGCAGCATTGAGGGTAATCCACTCCGCGGGCGTCTTTGGGAGACTGGTCGTGTGAACAGGGTCGCCAAAAGATGAGTCAATGACTTCCATCTGGTTCTTTGTAAGTGTTCCGGTCTTGTCAGTACAGATAGTTGTTGCAGATCCGATTGTCTCGCAGGCAATAAGCCGGCGAACAAGACAATTCGCCCGTGTCATCTTGCGCATGGCAAGCGAGAGAGAGAGTGCGACGCTCATTGGTAACCCTTCCGGAACAGCCGCGACAACAATCACGACAGCGAGCATGAAATAATGGAGGATATTGTTCGCGGTCATGAGGTTGAACCCGGTGACTTCTCCAAACAGGATTCCACGGACTAACAGGGTGCCGCAGATGAGTATAGCCATTGCATAGCCGAATTTGCTGATAATATGGGCAAGAGATTCCAGTTTTTGTTCAAGAGGTGTCTGCGTGGCGTGATCGATCCCGAGCGATGCAGCGATTACACCCATCTGTGCGGAGTCGCCAACCGCAGCTGCAATCATCTGTCCTTTCCCTGCGGTGACAAATGCTCCTTTTAAGACACGGTTCTGCAGCTCTTTTTTAACCGGTTCTGTCTCCCCGGTAAATGCAGATTCATCAGAATAGAGATCATCAGCAGACGTGATCCAGCCGTCTGCCGGGATTGCGTCGCCGGCTTCAAGTAAGATGAGGTCCCCGACAACAATTTCACGGGACGGGACAGATGAGGGATGACCATCCCTGACCACCTTGATCGCGATATCATCCCTTTGTGCGTTAAGGACCTCAAATTCCCTGCTGCTCCGGTATTCATTGAAAAATGCGATACCGGTTGCGAGCAGTATGGCAAGGATGATCCCGATCGTATCCAGTAATCCGCTTCCTTTGACTATTGATACAACTGTCGATATTACCACAGCGAGAAGGAGGATCCTGATAATGGGGTCATTGAACTTTTTTTGGTACTGTTTCCAGAGTGGTTCCCTCACCGGGGGCGTCATTTCATTTGCGCCGAATCTCTTGCGGAATTCAGTGACCTGGGAAGTACGCAGTCCGGAATCACCGGTAAGGTCAAGTATTTCTTCAAAAGTCAGCATTCTGATAAAATCCTGTGTTGAACTCAGATGTTACTTAAATCGCAGATATACTTTGCATGTCCCAGAAATATATTCTCGCATTCAGGAACAAAAGAAGGGTATACATCCGTTTTTCATCCATGTCTTTATAGCAATCTCAAAATTTGGATCTGTCGGGGGTGTTTTGAGTGAGAAACAGGGCGTCGTATCATTCTTTTTTTGCCGGTTCCTGACTATTTCCTGCCGGGCCTTCTTTGACAGACCGGATCACACCTAAGATAATGGATCCCACGGCAAGAAGTGAAATACCGATGATTGCGTAGATGATGTAACTGAAGTTCTCCTGAACCAGGGGGATGCTGCCAAAGAAATATCCTGCCAGCACAAATGCACAAATCCATAGGATGCCCCCTATGACATTATAGGTGAGGAACCAGCGGTAGCTCATCTTCCCGACACCGGCAAGGAACGGTGCAAACGTCCGGATAAAAGGAACAAAGCGGGCTATAACGATTGTCAGACCCCCGTACTGGGTAAAATATTCTTCTGTTTTTTCCAGGTGTTCCCTTTTTACAAAACTATACTTCTTTTCCAGTACTTTCATCCCGAGAGTATGCCCAATCCAGTAATTAGCAGAGTCACCGAGCACCGCAGCAGCGATCAGCATCGCGATCAGGATCTCCAGATTGAGATATCCGGCCCCCGCAAGCGCACCGGAAACAAAGAGGAGCGAGTCCCCGGGAAGATAGGGAAACACCACAAGACCCGTTTCGCAGAAGATGATCGCAAACAGGATCAGGTAAGTCCAGACACCGTATGCCTGGATAATCCCCGGCAGGTATTTATCAAAATGAATAACGATATCGATGATGGAAAGAAACAGATCCATTTCCGGTAATTTGTGATGCGGGAAGCGATAAAGAATTCCTTTGATTGGAAATAGCACCAAATGGGTAAAATACTGGCATCCTCATTTCGGGCAGTTCATTATTTTGTACCCAAAAAAAAGGTGAACTATACGCCCTGATCAGTCATGGACGCACTCAAACCACGATATAGGTGTAGAAGTAAAAGATAATCATCGGGACAAACAACCCCAGGTACACACCATGGTTCCACTTCCAGATTGCCCCGCCATCCATCGTGTCCATAGGCATCAGGCTGTAGACAGCGGCGATAAGGTTGATGGTAAAACCGACACTTCCGGCTAGGGCAAAGAGGTCACCCAGTGGGATAAGGGCAAGGAACGGGACCAGAAGAACAATACTCACACAGGGCCCCGCCACCATCTCCATACCGGGTTCGCGTGGGTCCTCTTCTCCCTGCCTGTTTACAAGATTACGGTACGACCGGGCAAACGCGTTGTCATACAGCCATGCAGTGAGGAACATGATGTGGGTTCCCAGCCCCCAGAACTGGCTGTCGGCATCATACCCGTGTTTTGTTGCAATATAGCGGTACACAAAATCATGGAGGACGACCGAGATCGCTCCCACCATGATATAAATGAGTACCTTTTGCAGGGTAAGCTCGGCACGATCAGCCAGTATGAAGGCGAGGGCTGCCATAATCACGGCTGCTTCAATGATAATGATCTCTGTTGCCGAAAGTCCTAAGAAGTGACGCTCCCGCTGTTGTACGGCAATCCTGTGCTTCTCAACCTCTGTAGTACCCATTTTTTCCACTGCATGTCCACCAACAAGATCAGCTAGGTATTTCCAGAAGAACCCGTTTGACCTGTGCAATATCGGCAGCATAGGAAACTCCAATCGTGGATCTGGATCCTGACCTGGGGATTTGGCATTGAATAGTTGTGGACAATACAGGTGGCAATCCTGGGGTTGGGCATTTTCACGAGATCAGAATCAGGGTTATTATCCTCGTGCTTTGTGAAGATATGAATAACATCGCCTTCACCGTCATTGATGATTGAGTTCTCCGTCACTGGACATGAATTTATTCTGCTGCATTTTCCCGGTTCATATATGGAAGTTCCATGATTGCAGTGCACAACAAATCTTTTATCCCTTATCACATTCCAGATTTGAAGAATACATCTGCCGGGAGACCTGTTAAAAAGTGAAATATCTTTTCCAGAAACTTGCTGATCTTGTCGGCAATCACCCACGATTTATTGCAGGAGTCTTTGCGATACTGATATTCGCTGCGCTTTTTGGTATGAGTTTTGTGACATTGGCCACAGGAACTGATACCTATCTGGATAAGGATACCAAGCGGGGAATGCTTCTTGACGATTATACCAGCACGTTTCAGTCTGACAGCATCATGGTGCTCATTGAGTCAGATGATGTCTTATCTCCTGATGTGCTTATCTACATTGACGGACTTGAGGACGAGATCCGCAAGGAACAGAACGTTAACAGCGTTTCTGGCATAACAGACCTGCTGAAATCTGCCAATGGAGGAGTCCTTCCAGCATCATCAGCAGATATTTCTCAGGCAAAACAAGGCATTCCCCGGGAAGTACTTTCGCGATTTGTTCCCTCCAACACAATGACATTTGCTGTTGCTGTACTAAAACCCGGTCTTACTCAGGCCCAGCAGAGTGCTGTCGTCAACAGCCTGCAGGCACGCATCGGGATTTCAGAGCGGCCTCCCGGAGTATCTGTCGCCCTGACCGGTAATTCGGCGTTCCAGCAGCAGATGCTGACCGAGATGAGCACATCGATGAGCGTGCTCATTCTTGCAGCAATGGTGCTCATGGTGATTGCAGTCGGGGTACTGTTTGGTCATGTGCGTTACCGTCTCCTGTCGGTTTTTAGTGTCGCAGTGGGACTGATTCTCACTTTCGGGATCATCGGCTTTTCCGGTATGCAGATCGATATGGCGACTATTGGTGCCTTCCCCGTCCTCATCGGGATCGGCATAGATTATGCAATTCAGTTCCACTCCCGGTTTGATGAGGAAATCAGAAAAGGCACGATGGCTGATGCGGTTACCAATACAATTACCCTGGCTGGACCATCGGTTCTCTATGCAATGCTAGCGACTTCGATGGGTTTTCTTGCGATGTACATATCCCCGCTGCCGATGATCCGGAGCTTTGGAATGGTCTGTGTGATCGGCGTCATGTCCTGTTATTTTACCGCGATTGTCCTTGTACCGACGTTTGGTATATTGATAAACTACAGGGTAAAGGAAGAACCCCGTCATGAAGCCGGGTCGGGGAAGAAAAAGGAGCGGTATATTAACCAGTATAACCGGTTTCTTGGCACAGCAGCAGCAAAGGTCGCTCATAATCCAGTCCCGGTTCTTCTCGTTATCGGCCTTATTGCCATCATCGGATTCCAGATGGATGACCAGATTATTGTCAATACCAATGAGGATACTTTCGTGCCCAAGGACATGCCCGCGAAGATCTATCTGGACAAGGTAAGCCGGGCCATGGGTTCGGCCGCCTCCACTCCAATCCTTATCAGGAGTGAAAACGTTCTCTCAGTTGATACAATACGCTGGATGATTAATTTCCAGGAGTATGAAGAGACGCACAACACAAAAATCACCGGGTCTCACAGTATTGCCACTTCCATTCTTGAGTATAATAATGGAAAAATGCCCGAAACTAATAGCGAGATTTCTACCGTGATATCCCGTATACCGGAGGAATTGAAGAAACGTTACATTGACGGTAAGACCCAGGCGGTAATTGAGTTTTCGACCATTGATATGGAGAATGAGGCAGGCATGTCCATGATGGACCAGATACGAAAAGATCTTGAATGGAACAAGCCTCCCATCGGGACTTTTGCATCGGTGACCGGTATGGGAGAGATGTTCTCCAACCTTATACGGGAGATCCGGCAGGGAAAAATGCTGATGACCGTCATCGGGTTTGGCCTGATCTTTGGTTTCCTTTTCATCGTATACCGGAAAGTGGCAAAAGCAGCAACCCCGCTCATCCCCATTATGCTGATTGTGGGCTGGAACGGGCTGATCATGTACCTGCTGGGAATTGATTACACGCCGCTCACCGCAACACTTGGTTCCATGTCTGTTGGCGTGGCATCTGAATACACAATCCTGATCATGGAACGCTGTTACGAGGAACGAACCCGTGGGCTTGAACTCATTCCCGCAATCCAGGCCAGTGTCCGGAAGATTGGTACTGCGATTACCATCTCTGGTATGACAACGGTTTTTGGTTTTGCAGCCCTGATGCTTTCAACCTTTGGCATCATCAGCAACTTTGGCCTGGTAACGGTAATCTCTGTGTTTTTTGCTCTCATTGGCGCAATCATTGTCATGCCGGCCATTCTTGTGCTGGCCGGCCAGTTTGAAAAAAACCCTGAAACTGGCTGATATTCCGGTAAAAATCAATAATCAGAAGAACTTTTTTTGGTTTTTCCAACCGGGTCTGATCATCGAACCACTGGCACGAGCACAAGCATGATATAACTCTGGCTCTTACTTTCTGCTATGCAGTCCAGGTTTACGATTATTATGATAGCTCTCCTCTGCGGAGCAATTGTTGTTGCCGGGTGCACAAGTACCCCGGCTTCGCCGTCTGCAACTACACCGGTTTCCGTGTCACCGGCAGGAACCATTGTCAACCCGCCATCATCCGAGATCAGTCTGACCACCGTACCAACTGACATAGTTCCCAGTTATAACCAGGTTACGGTTGATGTGGGAGTAAAGGATTATCTGGGTAATATCGCGGTGATTTACCAGGGAGGCACAGGACAAATCCATGTGAAAAAAATAACTGCAACAATTACCCGGGCAGATGGAACGACCCAGACGGCATTCCTGGAAAACAAGAAAGGATTTACTGTCGAACTGGAAGGCACGAAACAGACAGATCGTGTTGAAGTGTGGGTAGATATGGATAACGGAGATACATATAAAATAAATGATGTGCTCAGGGAGTATCGTACTCGGTAACTGACTACCGGTGTGAATAATCCACCAGCTGTCATTTTTATCTGTCCCTGTGCATGAAAACCAAAATTATTTTTTACCACCATGCGGGTTAACTGGCGGGAGATCCATGCAGCACGAAACTCGTATGCAGCACTCTCTGCGGCATGCGGGCAGGAAGGGTTTATTCTTAACCCGGTTGACAAACCTGCAGATGACGTCACCTGCTACAGTCTCAACTCCCTGAACGAATCCCACTACCGGGCTGAGATTTCCGCATCAGAATCCATCAGCATTGTTGGTGGTCCGCATGCATCTGCATGTCCACGAGAAGTGGCAGAATATGCTGATTATGTAATTGTCGGTGAAGGAGAATTCACCCTGCCCAGATTGCTTACTTTGATAGAACGTGGCAGGGACGGGAAAATTCCCGGTGTGGCAACGGACAATTTTTATGAACCAGCCAATTCCTGTGTTTTTCTCGATGCATATCCCCCTTTTTCGCGGACAAAAGGATTTGTAGAGATTACCCGGGGTTGCCCGTTCTCATGCGGTTATTGCCAGACACCACATATTTTCGGCCATTTCATGCGTCACCGTTCAATCGATACCATAGCTGAATATGCAAACAGGTACGAGCATGCCCGGTTTGTATCCCCAAATGCATTTGCATACGGTTCTGATGGGATTCATCCGCGGTTTGAAAAAATTGAACGGCTTTTTAAAAAACTGAAAAACTCTATTTATTTTGGTACATTCCCCAGTGAGGTGAGACCGGAATTCATCTGCGAAGAATCACTTTCCCTCATTTTACAGTACTGTTCCAATACGAAACTTCATTTCGGTGCGCAATCGGGAAGTGACGCCGTGCTGGAACGACTTCACCGGGGACACACGGTTGACGGCGTCATCCGTTCTGTAGAACTTTGCAACGAGTTTTCTATTACCCCGGTGGTGGACTTTATTGTCGGGCTCCCGTTCGAGACCGATGAGGACCAGAAACTGACTCTGGATATGATTCAATGGGTTGCACGATCTGGAAAAGTTCATGTGCACCGTTTTTTATCACTTCCTGGAACACCGCTTGCGGGTACCAACGCGCGATCGCTCCTTCCGGAAACTGAAAAAATCTGCGGAAAACTCGCTTTATCAGGGAAAATGACCGGCTCGTGGAATGATCCTGAGATAAGGTTTTTTAGACCCCCTTCAAATGATATACCATGAAAGATGTGCTAT
>CAYWHL010000048.1:0-13466 GCA_964457995.1 uncultured Methanoregula sp.
AGTATTTTGGCGAGAAAACAGCAATATGAACATATTTTAAAAACATGTGCCGGAAATCGCCCTTTTTTAGCCCCGGGCTCCCTGTGAGCAGCCATACATATCCCCCAGATCCTGTCCCCCACGACGAAAGATACCTGCACCGGGAACTCCGCAGATCACACCACACAGAGGATCACATGCAGGATCTAAAAAACCTTAAATAGTATACTTTCAAGTATAATACTTATGAGTATCTTCATCGACCGTAAGGTAGAACTCGCTGTGCTCAATGAGAGATATGGGCAAAAAGGTGCAGAGTTCATAATCCTGTACGGAAGGAGACGGATCGGCAAGAGCGAGTTGATTGAACATTTTTTAAAAACCACACGGGGAATCCGGTTTCTCGCCCGGGAGGAATCAAAGCACCTCCAACTGAAAAAAATTTCCCGTGACTGTGCAGAATTTTTTCATGATGACTTTTTACAAAAAAGCCCGTTTGGTGACTGGGACAGTTTCTTTGCCTACCTTGCCAGCAAAACAGAGAAGCGCCTGGTAATCGCGATCGATGAATTCCCGTACCTGGTTAAAGAAGATCCTTCCCTCCCGTCAATCATCCAGGAATACTGGGATACCCGACTTAAAGACTCAGGCATCGTCCTCATACTGTCAGGATCCAGCATATCGATGATGGAAGAGTATACCATGCAGCATTCAAGCCCGTTATACGGAAGGCGAACGGGTCAGATCCTGCTGCAGGGCTTCCGGTTTGTGGATGTGCTGGACTATATCGGGGACTTCACTCAGGCGGTAGAATATTATTCGGTATTTGGCGGGACGCCGGCCTATATCATGGCAATCGATAAAGAAAAGGGCGTCTTTGAAAATATTACAAAAAAAATTCTCTCCGCTGATGCCAGCCTCTTTAAGGATGTGGAATTTGTTCTCCGTATGGAACTCAATGAGCCGAGATACTATTTCTCCATCATCCTCTCCATTGCAAAGGGAAATAACCGCATCGGCCTCATTATGAACGATACCGGGTTAGATAAGGGACTCATCACGAAATATCTCTCCATCCTCATAGACCTTCAACTGGTCGAACGGAAAATTCCTGTCACCGAGAATCGCAGGAGCCGGAAAGGTTTGTACCAGTTATCGGATAACCTGTTTACCTTCTGGTTCCGCTTTGTCCATCCAAACATTGAACGCATCGAACGGGGAGAGGGAGACCTGGTTCTCCAGACGGACATCCAGCCGCAGTTTACCCATTATATCGGAAAACCATTTGAATCCATCGCAGAAGATCTCTTCCTTGAGTTCAACAGGGAAGGATTTCTTCCCTTCCGCTTTGACACGATTGGTAGCTGGTGGGATAAGGGTGAGGAGATTGATCTCGTCGCCTTCCAAAAAGAAGGTTCATCCATCCTGTTTTGCGAGTGTAAATGGCAGGATACGGTGAATGCGGAAAAACTACTTGAGAAACTCAAAGAGAAAGCGGCGGGTGTACCGTGGATGGACAAAACCCGGAAAGAATATTATTGTATCATCGCACGAACGTTTTCCCCTCACTCCAAAAAGCAGGAAAACAACGAAAATATCCTTTATCTCGATGCCGGAGATCTCGCTTTGTGGCACCAGCGGTGTCATAAAATATAGTGTGGGTCGTCTTACTACCTCTCCATGCGTAATACCAGACAACTCTCCTTAACAAAGTGTTCGGGAATGCTGTAAATCCTTGTGTGACTATGTTGGACAGTGGTATGTCATGAATACAGGGGAATGCCGGTTTTTTTGAGATGTATACCGCCTTTATCGCTTTCTCTGCGGCCTGTTGCGGCTGAAAACAAAGATCTTCCGGGTAAATTTCTCTGGAGCGCTGTTTTGCGAGAGCCAGACTGCTCTTTGCACGATTCAGCCATTCGATCGGATTATCCGGTCGCAATCTTTTCCGCTTTCATAGATTACGACATCCTCCCGTGTGGCAGGATTAATCACCAGATACGGGGAATCGCGATATTTTTCAACCTGTTCAGTGGCCGCCGGACCTGATGCCGAAGTTGTAGTTGGGGAAGTTTCTCTTGGTGCCGGCAGCTTTTATGACCTGGTCCGTATCAAGCCCGATGAGGGCGGAGATCCAGGAGAGTTCGTTCATCAGGAAGAGGGGGATGTTGCACCGGGATCGATCATGTTCCGATAGGTTTCCCGCAGATTCCGGATCTGCCGTTCATTCAGGGCATTGGATATCCCCTTACATTTCACATGGAACCGGGGGACCTGTTGTATCAGGATACCGGAAAAATTCTCAGGTATATCACGGGAAACGTAATACTGGGTCTCCACCCGGGCCTTCCGCGCTTCCTCCATCAGATCACATTCTTCAGATGTAAAATAACCTGCGAGGAGAACCTCCATGACTTCACCGGTACAGGAATGATTTTCAGACTTAATCCCGATCTTCATCAGCACCGCATACAGGGAAAAATACAGAGAATAGTACCCGGCAGATATTTTCCACTCACGGGACGTAACGGAGTGCATAGCTTCCATGGCATCTTCAGATTTTTCAGGTACGCAAAAGCGAGATTCTCATTCGGTTCGATAAGCCGGGTGCCATTTTTCTGCCGGGAACCCATACAAGCCGGTCCTTCATGCCAATACCTCCCGGACAAATGATTCAGCATTCTTCCATACGATATGATTTTTTCTTATCTCTATAAGGAGAGGATCCTGCTGCTTTGAAGCGGTAAATGCAGGAGCAGGATATTGTTTCAGAATGATCTCCATATCATACATTCTTCCGACTTTTGCAATCTCTCTCTCATCGCAGATTCCGGCAACAAAGATATCGATATCAGAATCCTTATTCTCTGTCCCTTTGGCATAACTCCCGAAAAGAAGTGTTATCCCCACGGTATAGGGATAGATTTTATTCAGGATCTCAGAGATGTAGGGGTTTTGTTCCAGGAAACAGATTTTTTTATAAACTTCGGCCAGAATAAAATACTGGATCGCAATCTCCCCGTTTTTAATACGGAAGACCCGTGTCTTACCCCGCTGAGATGATACAAGTACCTGCTTTTCTTCGAGCCGGGAAAGGATAGTCTGGGTGGTTCCATGGCTGATCGGCAGGTAACAACAAATCTCCCTGATATGGTATTCCTGATCATAGCCATTGGAGAACAGAGCAAGAGTGGTCAAATCATTTTCGCAGATGTCTATTTTTTTAGACATATGTCCAATTTTTTATCATGAAACAGTATAGGTGTTTGGGTGGGAACCCGTATGACCGGTGTTTAAGGATCCACCATGAACCATATCCCGCACTCACAAAAAAGACAGATCCTGACAACTTCCATCTCATTCTCCTTCCAGTGTATAAAAGGTCATACCGCCACCCAACCCAATGAACACCCGTCGCGGCAGTTCATGGAACCCTGCCAATGATGACAGATGCAGCCGCAGCAATAACAAGGGAGAAAAAAATCAATGCGATAATATTGTGAAAGTCACCGTGCAGGACCGTGAATGGCAGAGCAATTCCGGGAATTTCACGGAACGCCTGCAAACCAAAATCAATATCCGGAACAAATGCCACTGCTATGATAATCCATGACGGATCGCTTCCCTTTAACCGGGAGAAGAGCATCCCGACAATAACTGCAAGAGCTGCCGAGTAAATGAGATGCTCGATGAACGCGCTTGAGGAAAGGTTGGTTCCCTGAAGGTTAAATGATGATGCGGGAATTTTTGAGGGAAGATGAGTAAAACCGGATGACGCGATACATCGAATAATCCCGATGATTAGATCTGGTACGGATCTACAATGGAACTTTGGCGCTTTCCTGAAAGAGAGAAAAATACCGGGCTCTCTTTTCCTTCTCATGCTATTTGCGTTAAGGATTTTTCAATGAAAGAAAATTCTGCATCCACAGATTTTTTTTACGTTTTCCGGATGTGCGTTCCTCCAGGACTCTGCACAGAAATGCGCTGCTCGATTCCCGGGAGTGTTTCCGTACATCTTTTCCGGAAAAGAACTATTTAATCTCCCCCACACAATATCTCTCCACGGGTGAGCAGATGGATAAAGACGTTATTCTCCGGCGGATTCACGATGTGCTGGCACCCCTCCCCTCATTGCGGATCGCGTACGTATACGGATCATTTCTCTCCCGCGATGATTTTCGTGATATCGATGTTGCTCTTCTCCTGGATGGCCGGCAGCCTGACGGAGATTCCTTTCTGAAGTATGCGGCAGATGCGGGAGATCGTATTGAAGAAGCGCTGGATTTTTGCTATGCATGCGATGTAAGAATCCTCAATGATCAGCCGGTCTGGTTTGGGTTTGAGATTATCAGCACCGGCAAACCGCTGTATGTACGGGATGAAGATGAACGGATCGACTTTGAGACACAGGTGACAGTTGAATACCAAGATATGAAATTCATGTACGATCTCTTTGACCGGGAATACCTTGCGCAGGTCTGATATGCGGATTCTGGCACAGCTGCAGACACTTGATGACGCCCTCCAGGCCTGGGAGCGTTATCGACAGATCCCGTTCGATAATCTGGCGCAGGAAAAAGATACACAGTATATGGTCTGCCATGCCCTGCTCCTCTCAATACAGGCTTCTGTCGACATTGCAACCGGCATTGCAGTGATGAAAACCCCACGGCGTCCCGATACGTACCGTGAAACATTTCAGGTGCTGGGAAAATTCCGGATAATTCCGGAAGATCTGGCAAAAGAACTGTCAAGACTTGCCGGGTTCCGGAATATCCTCGTCCATGAGTACACCACTCTTGATATACACCGTCTGTACCGCATCCTGCAGGATGACCACAAGACCATGAAGGCATTCATGAATCTTGTCAAAGCGTTTATAAAAGAGAATAAAAAGGCAGAATAATTTCCTGTTCTCAAATATACGTGATCCCTGCCGGTTGTCTGTTCGGTCCGCTTTTGCCTCCGATTCAAAGCAGGGATATCCGGTATAGCCATTCAAAGAATACTTTGACGCTTTCCTGAAACAGATAAAAATACCGGGCTCTCTTCTCCCTCTCACGCTATCCGCATCAAGGATTTTTCAATGAAAGAGAAATTCTGCATTCACAGATTTTTTTACGTTTTCCGGATGTGTGTTCCACCAGGACTTTTTGCATGAAAAGGGAGCCGTTGGATCGTCCCGGATCGACACTTCCAAAAAGGGGTTTCTTCCAGGATCGGGTAGTCCTTGCCTGGTAACCCTGAGATCAGCCATTCAAACTGCACCAAACTGGCTCATTTTAAACCCAGCAATAGCCGTATTTTGCCAGGAAAAACGCAATAATAGCGTATTTCAAAAAACATGTTCTTCATTCGGCATTTTTTGCACCTAAATTCAGATCATCCCGCCAAAAAGAGCCAATCCGGGCCCATATCAGGCTCCGTTTGGATCTTGTACTCCACAGTCGGTTGCCCTGATCAGCACCCATATAACCGAGGCCGATAACACAGACCGTTTTATTGAGAAGATTTTTTAAAAATCACGAGCCTGACACCAATGTAAACTACATGGTATTATCACCGGGGATAGAGCTAAAATAAATCGGGAAAAACCAGGGTTTACAACCGGGACAGATTCAGGAGGTTTCTGATTAGGCCGGTCAGCGTTTCCGTCTATTAAAAAATCACAATACAAAATTTTATCTATTTTTTAGTATTACAATACTATAGAACACACTATGACCGTCAGGGATGCTCTTCTTCAGCAGAAACAGGAACTGGATCTCCGCAGACAGGAGCACTATATTGAGCGCACTGCAGAGATGCGTAACGGGAACAACCGGCTGATCCGGATCGTGATTGGTCCGCGCAGAGCAGGCAAATCGTTCTTCGTAACACGCTACCTGATGGCGCAGGGTCCTTTCGGATATGTAAATTTCGATGATGAAGAACTCAATACGGGGGTTCAGGTTCCTGAAGGATAAATCGTTCAGGATTGCTGAGATATTCCTGAAAAAACCTTCGAGAATCCAGGCTCTCGCGGTGATTATGGTTCTCTGTCTTTTCGTGTATTCATTGACTGAATATCGATTGCGGAAAAGGTTGAAGGAAACCGGCGAATCCGTGCTTTCTCAAGTCAAGAAACCAACACAAAAACCGACACTGAAGTGGATCTTTTTTAAGTTCCGTGGGGTTCTTGAGTTCAAACTCCGGGTTTGTGGGTCGCCGGTACCCCGGATTGGCAATATGAAGCCTGAGTTGGTGAAAATCGTTTCTTTGCTTGGAGCTCCCTATGAAAAATATTATTTTTGAATCCTTTCCTGCGGAATGTCGGATATATAAAAAAATGGTGAAGTTCGCTGCAAAAAAAATTAATGCATGAATACCGATGATGTGTATATGAAAACGATCCATGTTCCCATCATTATCGAAACTGATGAGGATGGGGTCTTCATCGTATCCTACCCCCAGTTCAAAGGCTGCCACACATTCGGTAAAACCATTGATGAGGCGCTTGCCCTCTCGATGACCGGATGCTTGCACTCCCGCTCGGCGTGGCACCGGACGGTCTTATGGTCTTTGACGGAGAAGATCCTTGCTGACCCGCGGATAATTGTCCGTAGTGGGGAGGGGCGATAGTATGCCGGAGGTTTGGATGTCGGATACCTGTATGCACCCGGTACCGGTACAGGGGTATGGGGAGTACAGGCATGCAGGACAAAATGATCTGATTATGCGGAACATGAGGAGGATTACACGATGAATTGGTTTATGAATCTGACAACACGGGCGAAGCTTGTGCTTGGCTTCGGTATCGTGATACTCTGTCTTCTTGCAGTCATTATCACTGCCACGATGGCGATCACTGACCTTGATATGTCGACACAGGATCTCCACACGGGTGAGTATGCAAACACGGTGGATATAAGTATGCAATGTTAGGTGCACCCATGCAGAAAAAAATACTAATAATTATTGGAATTCTCCTGGTGCTCGGTGTTGCAATCACGGCCGGGGCATGGTATCTCCAGAACCCCCAGCAAAAATCATCCGGGCCGCCGGAATCAATAACGATAGCTATCATACCCTCTGAATATTCAACGCTCATCTGGATAGCAGAAGACCAGAGCTTTTTTACCCAAAATAATCTCAACGTCAGCCTGAAAGAATATAGTACGAGTGCATCTTCGCTGAATGCATTATCGACCCATGATGCAAATTTCTCCCTCTCATCTGAGTATGCGTCCGTAACTCAGATTTTAAAAGGCACCGATATCAGGTCGATAGTTATCATCGACAAAGCTGACAATGAGTACCTGATTGGACGCAAAGACCGGGGAATTTCAACCGTATCCGATTTAAAAGGAAAAAAGATCGGGGTCCTCCGGAATGGAGCTGCTGAGTTTTATCTGGGCAGGTATCTTAACCTTCATGGCATCGATCTGAATGAGGTCACTCTCGTTAATGAACAATTTGCACAATCAGTAATCTCCATAAATAATGGTAACATCGATGCCACCCTGTTACCGGAACCCCAGGCATATATTATCCAGAAAAATCTGGGTGACAATGCGGTGGTATGGCCTGCCCAGAGTGGCCAGTCGCTTTTCATGACACTTTCCTGCACACCGGATACCATTCAAAAAAATCCTGAAGTAATCGAACGGCTGTTACGTTCGCTGCTCCAGGCTGAAGAATTTGCCCGGGCGAACCCCAATGAGGCGAAAGCGATTGTGCAGAAGAAGATGAAGTACGATCCGGCATATATGGAAAAGATCTGGCCTGATCACCGGTTCACGCTCACATTCGACCAGTCACTCATCATCGCGATGGAAGATGAATCCCGGTGGTTGATGAAAAACAATCTCACCGATACAAAGGTGATGCCCAATTACCTTGATTATATTTACACTGGAGGCATGAGCACGATAAAACCGGATTCGATGAATATCATAAGGTGAGGCAGGTAGCGATGAGAATCAAAACGCAATTGATCGTGAGCATGGTCATTCTGGGAGCCATCTTCCTCATCATTTCTGCGTCTGTAATCTCCACGAATCAGCAGATAGACAAGATAAACCGGCAGGAGGATTTGGCAAATAATATCGTCGTGGGGGCATATGAGCTCAGCCATTTATCCAATGACTACCTGCTTCACCAGGAAACCCGGCAGCTGATGCAATGGAGATCGAGATTTTCCTCGTTTTCCGATGATATCGCACAATTGAAACCAGACACGGGAGAGCAACAGACACTTGTTGATAATATCAGGACCGATCAGCAACGATTAAATGACGTATTCAACGAGGTTGCATCAACAATAGAATCTCAAAATGATACCCGATCCAAATCCGCAGATTCTGAATTTATCCAGGTATCGTGGAGCAGGATCGGTGTCCAGAACCAGGGAATTATCTTTGATGCGTCCCGGTTATCTCACCAGTTCCATACGGAGTCAGATACATTACAGCAGAATAATACTCTGCTTACCTTTGCATTGCTCGGGATTCTTCTCATTGTTTTGCTTTTTTATTTTGTTTTTATCAGTACACGTATTTTGAGATCCTTATCAAATCTTCAGGACGGTACAAAGATCATCGGTTCCGGGAACCTTGACTACACTCTGGATGAGAGCAGCAGGGACGAGATAGGGGATCTGTCCCGGGCATTCAACCGGATGACGGTGAATTTAAAGACCGTCACCGCATCGAAAGCGGATCTGGATAAGGAGATCGTGGAACGAAAACGGGCGGAAGAACAACTGACCATGTCCATTGAGCGTTTTAAAATCGTAGCCCATGCAACAAACGATATCGTCTGGGACTGGGATCTGGAGACAAACAACCTGTGGTGGAACGATGCGATTTGCACCGTCTATGGATATCAGCGCGATGATATCGAAAAGACGATTGAATCGTGGTATACCCGGGTACATCCCGAAGACCGGGAACGGATCGTCACCGGCATCCATGCGGTCATCGATGGCGGAGGACAGAACTGGACGGACGAATACCGGTTTCGTAAGGCAGATTCATCGTATGCATACGTTTTTGACCGGGGATATATAATTCACGATACCAGCGGAAAAGCTGTGCGCATGGTCGGGGCGATACTTGACATCACCGAGCGCAAACGGGCGGAAGAGGGACTGGCGCGGCTCGCAGCCATTGTGGAGTATTCGGATGAGGCGATCATCGGCAAGACGCTGGACGGCATCATCACCAGCTGGAATGCCGGAGCCGAACGGATGTATGGGTTTTCTGCTCAAGAGATTGTTGGCCGGAATATTTCCCTGGTGGTGCCGCCGGATCATCCGGATGACACACGGGTAATTCTTGAACGGATCAGGAACGGCGAACCGGTCATCCGTTACGAAACCCTGCGCAGGAAAAAAGATGGCGGGCTGATCAACGTCATCCTGACCGCATCCCCGATCAAGGATGCACAGAACCGCCTGATCGGCTCATCCACCATTGCCCATGATATCACCCGGCGCAAATGGGCAGAAAAGGAAATCAGGGCGAAAACCCGTGATCTTGAAGCAGCCTATGAGAGGATAACAGTATCTGAAGAGGAACTCCGGCAGAACTATGAAGAACTCTCAAAGAGCCAGCAGGCGCTGCACGAGACACAGGAGGAACTGGTCAGGAAGGAGAAGCTTGCGGTCCTCGGGAAGCTGTCAGCCGGAGTCGGCCACGATCTCCGGAATCCGCTCGGGGCCATCAAGAATGCAGCCTATTTCCTAAACCTGGCACTGGAGAACCCGGATGCCGAGGTAAAAGAGACCATCGATATTATCAATAATGAAGTTGCCCGATGCGAAGATATCATCAGCAGTCTCCTTGATTTCGCACGGCAAAAAGTTCCGGTGCAAAGAACCGTGAGTCTCAACAGTGTTCTCAAAAAGGCTCTTTCCCGATACCCCATACCAAAAAATGTAACGCTTGTCAATAATTCAGCAGAAAATATCCGTGATATCCAGGCTGATCCCGATAAAATTATGCAGGTATTTGGAAACCTGATAACGAATGCCTGTCAGGCAATACCTGATAACGGGACATTGACTATCTCATCAAAGAACATCGAACCGGATACGGTGGCTGTTACATTTACCGATACAGGCACAGGGATCACAGAAGAAAATATGAAAAAGATCTTCGAACCGCTCTTTACCACAAAGGTAAAAGGGATCGGTCTCGGGCTTGTGGTCTCAAAGATGATTATCGAATTGCATGGCGGTCGCATTGATGTACAGAGTGTACCCGGCAAAGGGACTGCGTTTACGGTAATTTTACCCGTAAGCGGGAAGGGGGATGCATAAGATGCCGAAGAAAACCAACATTTTGATCGTCGATGATGACACATGCATGAGCAGGAGCATAGCACTTATCCCCAAACGGAAAGGTTATGATGTGACCATCGCAAACAGCGGGGCTGAAGGAATTGAGATAATGAGGCCCCGTCCCTTTGGCATGATCTTCATGGACATTAAAATGCCCCTCATGAATGGTGTGGAGGCATTTGTAAAGATCAGGGAGATCCGGCCTGATGCCGTTGTCATGATGATGACTGCCTATGCTCTCGAAGAATTGATCCAGAAAGCATTGCAGGAAGGGGCATACGGTATCATTCACAAGCCTTTGGATATCGATAAAATGATCATGACAATCGAGGAGGTAAAAGCGAGAGATGAAGGCATGCTTATTTTGATTGTCGATGACGAACCGGGAACAATAACGACTTTGAAATATATCCTCGTGAAAAAAGGCCACCGTGTTGCAACAGCATCGACCGGGGAAGAAGCCCTCGAACTCGCGAAGGTAAAAGAGTACGATATTCTCTTCATTGACATGAAACTGCCAATCATCAACGGGCTGCAGACCTACCTCGAAATCAGAAAAATACGTCCCGAAACCATTGCTGTCCTGATCACGGCATACCGTCAGGAAATGTCCGATCTGGTTGACACTGCATTACAAAAAAAAGCATATGCGGTTCTCTACAAGCCCTTTGATATGGATGCGTTGATCACCATAGTCAATGAGATTGAGAAAAAACGTAAAAAAGTGCCCGGTTGAGTGAGGGATCATGAGTTCAAAAGACTGTATCCTTGTGGTCGATGATGATGAAAGTGTCCTAAAAAGTCTCTCCCTTGTTTTAAAAAAGAAAGGTTTTGACGTTGAACAGGCGGGAACCGGAAAAGAGGCACTGGAGAGGGTTAAGGAACGACTGGTTGACCTGACCCTGCTTGACCTCAAACTCTCGGATATTCAAGGTCTTGATTTAATCGCTCCATTATTAAAAACCAACAATGATATGGCGATTATCATGGTTACGGGTTTTGCCTCTGTTGAAACAGCAGTCCAGTCTCTCACTCAGGGTGCATCGGGATATATTATAAAACCCGTTAATATGGACGAGTTACTCGAAAAAATAAAAAACACCCTTGACCATCAGCACCTTGTTACTAAGGTCAGGCAAACAGAAGAGGAGATCCGGACACTTAACCGTGACCTTGAAAGGCGCGTGGAGGAACGGACGAGCGAACTCCAGCAGGTAAACGAGGAACTCCTGAATTCTCATGAAGAACTCCGCCAACAGTTAGATCTCCTTGCGGAACGGGACCGTCAGCTGGCAGAGAGCGAGGAGCAGTTCCACCGGGCGTTTGAAGATGTGGCAACCGGCATGGCGATGGTATCACCGGATGGCAGGTTCCTGAAGGTGAACCGCGAGTTCGCCCGGATGCTCGGGTATACGGAGGTGGAACTGGTAAAAAAGACCTTCCGGGAGATCACCTGTCCCGAGGACCTGAAAGTGAGTGAGGCACAGGTTGAGGCGGTGACAACAGGCACGCAGGACATCATCCGGGTCGAGAAGCGGTACCTCCGCAAGGATGGCAGGGCGGTGTGGGCGTTCATCAATTCGATCCTGCTCCGTGATCCTGATGGCAAACCTCTGCACTTCATCACGCAGGTACAGGACATCACTGAGCGGAAGAAGATGACAGAGCAGATTACTGCATCCCTTGCCGAGAAAGAGACCCTGCTCAAGGAGATCCACCACCGGGTCAAAAACAACCTCCAGATAATCGTAAGCATCCTCAACTTACAAATCTGGAAGATTAATGATCCCACGACCATTGAAGCCTTAAAAGACAGCCAGAGCCGGGTGCGTTCCATGGCGCTCGTCCACGAGCATCTCTACCGGGGCAAAGACTTCTCCCATATCGACTTAAAGAACTACATCAGTGCGCTGGGGAACGGGATCTTCCAGATGTACGCGACAGCAAACAAGGGCATCCGGTTCGATCTCAACATCCGGGACATCTATGTGGATATCAATACCGCAATTCCCCTCGGTCTCATCAGCAATGAACTGATCACCAACAGCCTGAAGTATGCATTTAAGGAAAAGAAAGACGGGAAGATCTCCATCATTGCTACTGAAAATCCTCAGGCCCTGACCTTTGTGGTGGCAGACAACGGCGTAGGAATACCGGAGGGTATCACACTGGAGAACCAGACGTCGCTCGGGCTCCGGCTCGTCACCTTGCTGACCGGCCAGCTCAAGAGCACCGTGGCGATCAGCCGCTCGGAAGGCACGAAATTTGTGTTTACGATCCCCAAACCCACTGAACAGAAATGGGTGGAGGAGCCGCGAAATGACTGACACAATTTCGTACGGGGGGGAAATTGAAACGCTCTCTTGAAGTCCTTGTTATCTTTCTCGTAACGGTAACCATCTTTGGCGGCTACAATCTGCTTATAGACTGGCTGCATATCCAAGAAGGGGCGCATAACGAAGCGATCCATTTCGGCATGGTGCTCCTCATATCTATGGCAGTCGCAGCAATTAGCTACGGCGTCCTCTGGCGCATGCACTTACTGTCCATGGAACGTGACCGGGCCTTGACGGGCAGGAAGGAGAGCGACGTAAAATTCCGTTTCGTGATCGAGAACATTCCTGATGTTGTATGGACGACTGCCAGCGATGGCAGAACGGTATACATCAGTCCCAGGGTTGAGAAGGTGTACGGGTTCACTCCCGAAGAAATTTACCAGGGGGGCGATACGGTATGGCTGGGAAGAATCCACCCGGAGGATGTTGAACGCGTCATAGAAAAATTCCAGGCACTGTTTGAGAGGCGGGAGCTTTTCGATATCGAATACCGGATCCAAAGAAAAGACCAACGCTGGATCTGGCTGCATGATCGGGCAGTGGCCACCTATGAAAAAGACGGTATATCGTATGCTGACGGCATCTTTGCGGATGTCACGGAGTGCAAGCGGGCAAAGGAGCAGCTCCGTGTCATGCTCCAGGAGAAAGAGATACTCTTGCGCGAGATCCACTACCGGGTGAGAAACGTCATTCAGATAGCAGTAAGCATGATGAAAATGCAGATTCGGCGTGAAAGCGATAAACGGGTACGGGAAGCGATCCTCGACATCCAGATCCGGCTGATGGCAATTGCATCCACGTTCAACAGGCTCTACTATTCCGAG
>CAYWHL010000049.1:0-13345 GCA_964457995.1 uncultured Methanoregula sp.
GGATGCTCTGATCACTTTACATCATCATGGGAGTACTGCGATAGAAATGAACAGGATGTCTGAGCGATATCCGTCATTGCATCTATCTGTTGTTCCTCTTTTGTGAATTCGCACTACGAAGATACTATGGTATCGGCAACAGTTAAATGGCAGGATCATCATATATGTTCACCCTTCCTTTATCCCCACTGCCCTGAAGAACGTGTAGCAGAATGATCCATCCTGTTCCGTTGTCCGGTACAGGTCCCTGATCCCTTTTTCCCACGTCTCTTTGTCCGCCAGACCTCCTTTAATCGCCGGCTCACGTACACCTTCAACCATGGCGATGAAGATATTTTTCACCGCTTCAATGGATTCAGGGTGGCTCTGATCGGCATACACCTGCCGGGGGGAAACGGTGACGTCAATAAAACCAGCGTCAGTCAGGAGGTGCCAGAGTTCCCTGCCGATGAGGGCATTACCCCCAATCTGCCGCTGGAGTTGTACAAGACAGTCAATAACACGATGGGCATCCGGGTTGTCAGGGTAAAACAATGCTGAGCCATGGTCCCCCTCGATAACCGTTATGGTGCCTTTTGGCCGGAGGATCCGTTTGAGGTTGATGAGCGCGAGAAGCGGATTGGGGAGGTGCTCTAAAAGGAAGCAGACGAATATATGGTCAAAGGTTTCAGACTCAAACGGCAGGTCGTAAATATCTGCCTGACGGAAGGTGACATTGGTGATCCCCTCCCGTAATATGCGATCTTTTGCTATTGCAAGCGACTCGGGTGAGATGTCGACAGAGATAAATTCCGCGCCCGGGCTGTTCTGTGCGAGGATTACCGTCTGGGCGCCGACACCGCACGCCGCTTCAAGCACCCTGCTTTTGGGAGGATAGCGGGTGTCATTGTGGAGGAGCTCCGCCAATTTTGATGCCTGGTAATGCAGTCGCTCCGACTCACGATCGGAGTGCCCATGGACGTATGGGTGGGAATTATCTCTCATACTAATCGCGCCTGGCACAAGGGGATGCCCGACCATTGTCTGAATTTTTCCCGGTACGACAAATATCCATAGTATATTGATATTAGCAGCATATTTTAAAAAACTGATAACCCCCTGACCTGAAATCATCAAAATAACGGGTGATAGCGGTCATAGCTGTCGGGAAACACCTGGTCTCATTCTGAATCCAGAAGTAAAGCCGTCACATATGGTATATTGTACTGAGGTACGCGAGTCCTCGGGAAGCATACCAAGCTGCTATCACTTTTTTTCCTTACACGGTCACTGTTTCATGTGAACTTTTTGTTAGGAGCAGAAGCTCTTGAAAATTTGTATCATCCATTCGGATATGCAATAGCCTGAGGTTCATGACATGAATGACAGGGTCCTCCTTGCATCTTCACCGGTGTAAGAATAGAGTATCAAGGAAAACCTGGTGAGTTATGCTCTGTTGACGAATTTTTTATCTTTATTTTAATTTTATACCAACCATTAAGTATACCGGCACACTCATTCTTCTGCTAAAGGTGGACGTTGAAATGATCCCGACTCTCCTGGCATCGGGCTTGATAATTTATGGATTTTTTCAGGTAACTATCGCATTTACTGCGGTCGTCCTTTCAGTGAAATGGAATAAATACGAATTTCTGGCAGGCCTGTCCTTCCTCCTCATCTATTCAATCGTCTACCTGGTCGATACATTCTTCTTCACTATTGTAAATGGTGTGTTCCTTGATGTCGCCCAGTTCGGGTTTATCCTGCTTGCCATTGTCTTTTTTATTATCGGAATGCACCCTACATGGGCTCCCAAGCTGGCATCGGGCATGAGAGAGCGATACACAGGGCATAGACCCTCCCGTGATGAATCTCTCATTTCCATTCTCAAAAGAGTCTGATAATTTCTTTCCGGCAGGAACTTCAATGAAGATAAATGTATGACTGTGGTCGTGAATGCCGAAATTTTCAAACGAACTGCCTCGAAGAACGGTGATCTGGTCCCAGATTCGTATTCCCCTTTTCGTTGTCGTACCACTTTTCCTGTCTTTGGTTCCCCGGGAAAAAACGTATTCAGGCTGGTTTTTTCCTACCCGGAACAGAACCCTTCGAGATAACGTCAATACTACCAATTAAAAAAGATAAGATAAAGAATTCTTTTATCCCATACCGTTCAGTTCCATGGTCATGGAATCTGTTGCATCCCCACTGGTCATCTTAATGAGGGGTTTGCCATTCGCAAGCCAGTACGTGGATGTAGTTCCCTGAATGGTAGCCGTGTATTTATCCGCAGTAAATGTTCCTGCAGGAACGGTCACTATTTCAGTACCAACCTTGACGAACTGGACATCCGGACCAACCATGTTTGGATCGCCCTGTGCGGTTCCTCCTCCGGTTGAGCTGCAGTCCATCTCTGTGGGCATACCCTGCATACTTTGTCCGCCTTCAAAACGCATAGTGCATTTCCCGGTCTGTTTGTTGTATTTATAAAATATCGTCATCGCATCGGCCCCGGAACCCGCGGACATCTTGTACTCGACCCAGTTATATCCAACGCCTCCAAATAACTGTCCTGCGCCGACTGTTCCTGCTGCCTGTGCGCCCGCGGCTGTCGTGGCTGCCGGTGTCCCCCCGGTTGTCGGTGTGGTCGGGGCGGTGCTCGAACATCCTGCAATTGCAATGGCAATTACAACAAGCACGATTACGATGATACTGCTACGTGAAATTTTCAAACGAATTCCTCCGGATATGATAGTAATTCCTGACAACGTCCCTGCTGATACAGGGATTGCTGATGCCGGGATCAAGTGGGTAATTTATATACAATTATATTAAAGAATATCGAAAAACCTCTCATGGAGGCAATTATTTATTCATTGAATACTTTTTGCGACTTTTTGGGAACAAAGGTCGTTTTTCTGGCAACAACCTGTATAGACCAGGAACGAAAAGAACGATATATTTTCAATTAAGCAGCAACGCACCCTCTTCCTTTATCTTCCACCGTTTCCATAACCAAATTAATGATAAGCGATTCAACCGCCGACCTCCTTACCCTTATCAAATCCCACATTTCGGATCAAAAGAAGCCAATCTCTATGGTACGGAAGGATTATTCTGCATTCTACGAGAATATGCAGGACGATCCAGGAGAATATATGATTACCGAACGCGTGGAGCTCACTAAGGGCGTCTATGGCTACTGGATCAACGTTCCGGAAGCAGTTCCGGATTGCACGATTCTCTTTTTCCATGGTGGAGGTTTCACGTGCGGGTCGACAAAAGACCATATGGGATTGTGTACACGGTTAGCCCGGGCCGCACGGGCACAGGTTTTCTCTGTTGACTATCGGCTGGCCCCGGAATTTGTTTTTCCCGCAGCAGTTGAAGATTCGATTGCTGCCTACCGCTATCTGATCGGTCATAATAATCTTCCACACCGGATTATTCCGGTAGGTATTTCATCCGGGGGGACGCTGGTGCTCGATCTTCTCGTGTCTGCACGTGATCTGGGATTGCCTCTTCCGTCGGCAGGAATCTGCATGTCTCCTGCTGTAGACCTGCTTTTTGAAGGTGAGTCGGTGAAAAAGAACGTCGACAATGACTGGATCACTCCTGCACGACTCGATGAAATCCGAACTATGTACCTTGCCGGGCACGACCCAAAAGATTCCCTCGCCTCTCCAGTCCGGGCTCGTCTTAACGGTCTCCCACGGCTCTATATTCAGGCCGGCACACACGAACTGCTCCTATCAGGGATTGCATCATTCGTTGACAAGGCACGGTGGGCAGGAGTGCCTGTCCAGTTCGAGCTCTGGGAGGGGATGTTCCACTGCTGGCAGGTGTTTGCCAGGCAGGTGGATGAAGGACAGCGGGCAATAAGCAATATCGGGGCATATGCCCAGGATGTACTTCTCCGCTAATCAAGCCTCAGCCACCTGTTCCCCCTAGAGCGCCCGGTATTTTTCCTTTTTTTCTATCCTGCTTTTTAAGTGGACGTATAAACCTTCATTTCATTTCACGTCTTAATCTAATCGTATGTTTGAAAGCATTGGCAGAAGTTTCACGCTCATTAAAACAAGCTGGAACATTCTTATGGACGATAAAAAGCTCCTCATATTCCCGGTAATCTCAGGAATTGCAACCCTGGGGGTCATCCTTATGTTTGTCCTCCCGCTCATCCTTGCAGGAACCATCCTGAGTATACCGAGCGAGGAGCCGATCTTTTTTTATGGTCTCCTGTTTGCTTTTTATGTAGCCAGCTACTTTGTTGTCATTTTCTTCAATACAGCTTTGATATCCTGTGTGAATGCACGCTTTCATGGGAAGGAAATGTCCGTTGGGGGAGGACTTTCTAATGCTTCGCGGCATCTCCCCTCCATCTTCGCGTGGGCACTCGTTTCCGCAACTGTCGGGATCATCCTGCACCTCATTCAAAGGCGGGCCGGTGTCATCGGAAGGATCGCCACTGCTCTTGTAGGGGGTATCTGGAGCTTGGTCACATTCTTTGTCGTTCCTATCCTCATTCTCGAAGATAAAGGAGTTGTTGATTCGGTGAAGGAATCCGTATCGCTCATGAAGAGAACCTGGGGTGAGAGTATTGTGGGTTCCGGGTCAATCATGCTCATCTTCGTTGCGATAGGTATTGTCGGTTTGCTTTTCGTATTTGCATTGTTGTTTATCGGAAATATGGTTGTTTTTGGCATTGCATTGGTCCTGTTTATTCTCCTTGTTGTCGTTCTTGCGATTGTTGCCTCGGCAATGCAGGGAATCTTTGTTACCGCTCTCTATACTTACGCACGGACTGGCACTGTCCCTGTAGCTTTCGATAAAGATCTTATCGAAAATGCATTTGTTCCCAAACATGCCGGACCGGGTAACATCTGAATTGCTGCACCGTTAAGCACGGGATTTTTGCTAAAGATCTAAAATCCATACCTTTACACTCATTAACTACCCATCCCTTTTATGGAAAACACAGGGGCATGGGAAGCCCTTCCCGGGAAAACACCTGCGGAGAAACTCGGATCTCTCGGTATAATGAGCGACACGATGCTCGACATCCGTATGCTGGATGAGATCGCCCGCACGTATGGCATCAAAGTCTTCTTATTTTTTGAAGAAGATCTCGCCCGCACCCGGACACTGGAATCCATTCTGGAGGAATTCGACATATTCCCGGAGTACGGTCGCCCTTACATCAGCAGCGAAGGTTTTCTCCGGTTCACCCGGGAGAACGACCCGTCGTTTGAGCAGACAATGCGGGAGTTCCCGCTTATGATCGAGATTGTGACAATCGGCGAAACACAGTCACCAGAATATGGAACATCATTACGGTATATTACCGGGCTGATGCCTTTTCTGGATGAATTTGATGTTGATGCTGATCCGGCACGGTGATATGGGCATCTTTTTATAACTCCTGTGCCACCCCCCCTTTTTAGTATCAGCGAAAAGAATGTAGAAGAGTACGATTATTATGGACCAGCAATCCCCCAGTTCACCACTCAAGCGGGAACTCGGGCTTCTTGAAGTAACACTGTCAGGCGTTGGGATTATCCTCGGGGCTGGCATATATGTTCTCATCGGGCAGGCTGCCGGACTTGCCGGCAATGCAATCTGGTTCGCGTTTGGTTTTTCAGCGATAATGGCACTGCTTTCCGGGTTGAGCTATGCAGAGCTTTCCTCCATGTTCCCAAAAGCCGGGGCAGAGTATGATTATGTCACGAACGCTTTTAATTCACGGCTTGCATTTGTCATCGGCTGGCTGGTTTTCCTTTCGGGTGTTCTTGCAGCTGCCACGGTTGCACTCGGTTTTGCAGGGTATGTCTCTGCTCTGACCAGCTTCCCGATGTTCATTTCTGCCATTGTTCTTATAATAGTGCTTACGGCCATTCTTGCATATGGTGTTAAAGAGACTGCGTGGGTAGCAGTTATCGCGACACTCATCGAAGTTTCGGGTCTTGTTATTATCATTGCAATAGGATTGCCGCATCTCGGGAGTGTCAACTATTGGGAAATGCCGCAGGGTTATTCCGGGCTCTTTGCTGCATCAGCCCTGATCTTTTTTGCCTACCAGGGATTCGAATCCATTGTCAAATTTTCCGAGGAAACAAAAAAACCTGAAACAACGGTCCCAAAAGCTCTCATGCTCGCCATTGCCATCAGCGTAATCCTCTATGTACTGGTTGCACTTTCGGTAGTATCCGTCCTTGGGTGGCAGCAGCTGGCGGTTTCAAATGCCCCGTTTGTCGATATCGTATCCGGCACGCTGGGCCCTGATGCCGCGGTGATAATTGCAATTGTCGCCCTCTTTGCCACGGCCAATACCGCTCTGATGGCCATGTATGCCTCATCAAGGATTCTTTACGGTATGGCCGGATCGTCTTTTTTAACGGCCAGACTTGCATGGGTTCACCCGGTTCAGCGAACCCCGTGGATTGCCATTATTATCTGCGGAGTCCTGTCAGTAATGCTCATATTTGCCGGTGACATTGCCTTTGTTGCAGGCGTGACCAACTTCACCCTTTTTATAACTTTCATAGTGATCAATGCAGCGGTTATTGCCTTGCGGTACCATTCCCCCCATACCCCCCGGGCTTTTCGTGTTCCATACTCCATCGGCAGATTACCGTTGATTCCCGTTGCCGGGATTGTTTTCTGTATCTTCCTGCTCGCCATGCAGGAGCTGGCCGTGCTTGCACTCGGTGTGGTGCTCACGGGAGTCGGTGTAGTGCTCATGTTCATCACAGCACACTATGCTGCGAGGAGTGCCTGACATCGCATAGTGCGAACCCCTTAAGAGGAAAAATTCCAAATACATACATCATCAGACAAAGCCGATACCGCATCCAGAAATTACCGGGCAATTTCCATGGCAAAAAGATTCAAAACGTATATCTGGCAGTTCGTCATCGGGCTGGGTTTTCTTTCCGGACTCTGGACAGCTATCGGCATCGATCCGCAGGCAGTTATAATCAATATACTCGGGGACGCAGTCGATACTGTTAACTCTGATCCTGTTATACGGTCTCTTTTTCTTATCCTGCCAACGATCCTCCTTGTTATCTCCATCCACAGGGCATATAAGAAGGGAAGATTTCCCGGGCTTATTTCCGTCATCATTGCCTATCTCGCGGGAGTATTACTATTTGTCTTTACTGCAACTGCACTTGTCCTTCTTGGTATCGCCAGTTTCATCGGGTATCGGGCTGCCGGCAGACGGGTGATAAAATTCTGACCGGTACCTGACCTCCACTCTATAAATTCAAGAAAGATTAACCTGTTAAAGCATGAGCATGTTCCCGAAGAAGAATTTTTTTTCTGTGGTTGATTCCCTCCTTCCCAGCAAATATCTTATGAAATTCCGCAAATTCGTTTTTTTTGAGCCATTCCTGGGCAACGATATTGCAAACCGGGGCAGGCTCTCCCATTACGGAAATGCAGAACGAAAGGAATTTGCAAAAGCATTAAAAAAAATCCGCGATGAGACTGAACTCCTTTTAGAAGATATCGAGGCATACCATATTTTTATGGCTGTGAAACAGACGCAGAAAGTGCCGGGGGATATCGCGGAAGTTGGTGTGTATAAAGGTGGTTCGGCAAAGATCATCTGCTCAGCAAAGGGGGAAAAGCATCTCCATCTCTTCGATACATTCGAGGGCCTGCCAAAAGTGGAAGATATTGATATGGTATGGCCCTTCTATGAAGGGAAGTTCGCTGCATCGTATGATGGTGTCAAGGAATACCTGAAAAACGATTGTAACGTCTTTTTCTATAAAGGGATTTTCCCCGGTACATCCGGGCCGGTAAAAGAAAAAATGTTCTCCCTCGTAAATCTCGATGTCGACACGTACGAGAGTACAAAGCAGTGCCTTGAGTTCTTCTACAACCGTATGAGCCCGGGAGGTATTCTCCTGTCCCACGATTATATGACTGCACCAGGTGTGAAAAAAGCCTTTGATAACTTTTTTTTTGGAAAGTCAGAACCAGTACTTGAAACAGCCGGCTCGCAATGCCTTGTGGTCAAGGTATAAACCAGAAAAAAGGTAAGAACAGATCGTTAGTCGTTCATGATCAATACGCCGAAGATGACCAGCATAAGACCGGCAAGCACCACAACAATCCCAATCAGTCCTCTTACTGCTACGATTACTTCAGGAAGAAAGGCCCAGATTGCATAGCCCCCTACAACACATAAAACAAGTCCAACGATCAATGCAATAATTCCCATTTTATCCATAGTAGTCCCTCAATCTCTTTGTTTTGTGAATCGTCCATTTAATTGTATTGAATAAAAAACAGAGTCATCCCAGTCCGGAAGATGGTTTTTTAATAAAAGACTTCCATGGGTAGGGAAGTATAACCATAAGCAGCATCGCTCCCACTATCGGGACAGGGATTGTTCCCAGTGCGGCAGCGAGCGAGTAATGGTCAGCAATCATACCATTGACCGCGACACCCAGCCCCCCGAATCCTATTGCAAGACCAAGCATCATACCTGATGCAAGCCCCACGTTCTGTGGAAGGAGCTCATGTGACATGGCGACTGCAACAGCAAATGTTGACCAGAGAAATAAACCGAAGAGAAGGATTGCGATGACTGCAATGATACCCGAGCTTGCAAAGAACAGGTAAAAGAAAGGAATTGTTCCGGCAAGGCCAAGTATCATGAACTCTTTTCTCCCGATCCTGTCAGATATGTGGCCTCCGAGGACCTGGCCGGCAACACCTGCAAGGAGCATCAGTGTCATAATTATACTTGCTGTCATGAGGTCGTAACCACGGGTAACAAGGTACATCGGAAGGAATGTAATCGCGGCAAAGACTGCCCATGCCCGCAGTACGGATGCGATCATGAGGATTACGAAGGGTTTTTTGGATTGCTCCACCCCTTTTTTGGATACCGGTCTGGCATGGGACTCACATGCACCGGCAATTCCCCCCGGGAGAAGGTATCTGAGAGCTACTACCATGAAAAGCGCCGGAAAGATGAGGAACAGGAGCCCGGGGAGTCCCAGCCAGAAGACAAGGACACCGGCCAGAACCGGCCCGATTGCATAGCCAAAATTTCCTCCCACGACGAAGTATGAAGTGATTCGCCCCCGGTTCTCCTGCATGCAGAGCCGGTTCACGAGGCTTAGTGCTGTCGGGTGAAAGCAGGCATGCCCCAGGGCTGCAAGGATGGCAAAGGCCATTATCAGGTAATAATTATGAGCGATCCCCATAAGTGCAACAAAAAGTGCACTTACTAACAGGCTGGTACTGATGCTGACAGAGAAACCTTTTTTGTCCGAGAGCCAGCCTACGAGCGGCTGGGTGAATGAAGACGTGATATTATAAGCAGTTACAAGCAGCCCGGCCGTGAAGTAGGAATAACCATTATCCGCTATAAGAAGAGGGAGAATGGCAGGAAGCACCGGCATATAGATATCGGTGACAAGATGTGCTGCTGCAAGTCCGGTAATCGTATTATTGACGCTGGTTGTTGGGGCTAGGGTTTCCGTATCAGCCGTAGAATCTCAACCTCAATTTCCCGTACATCATGCGAGTGGAAGGAAAAGGTGCGTTTTATGGGAAATACTCCCCCGACTCTTTCGTCGATCTCCGCCCGCCCCGCTGTGTAGGTTTCTATAAATTGGGCAGAACCTGCATTAAAGATACTGTACGTGACCGGGGCAACAGACAATGCGAGGTCGATAAATGGACGATCGGCGTGTGCGTTCTGCGCCCCGAATGGCGGGTTCATAATTACGGTATCGCAGGAGCCAAGATACCCTTGAAGTGTTGCAGTTCGCACGTCAGCAACAATGAATTCAACCTCAGCACCGAGCAGTCCCGCATTTGCTTTTGCACCATCAATAGCTTGTGAATCGATATCGATGCCTCGTACACATTTTGCACCAAGCAGGGCAGCGCCGATTGCAAGCACTCCGGTACCGCACCCGAGATCGCACACCGTTTTTCCTGAAATATCCCCCTTCATGAGTGCATGATAGAGCAAACGGGCTGCAAGCGGGGCAGGTGTCTGGTATTGTTCGAGTGCAGCACGCGGTCTGTCATAACCTGCGAGCCGCTGGAGTGCCATCTCAAGGCGTCTGAGTTTCATACAATCTCATCGATCGCGTACTCATCCCATGTACGGACGCCGCACAGGATCTCAAATTCCTGTGGTGAAAGGACCGGCACCGGAAAGCGTACCTGATCATCGTATGCGAGACGGGGGCAGGCAGTATTTACGTAACAGGCAAAACCAAGGTTCAGCAACTCATCCGGGTTTACCTCCCTCATGGTAACGATAACCGTAGCGGGGGAGAGCGATGCCAGCCGGCGGGCAAGATCCATCCTCTGCTGGCCACTCTTGGTGCTTACAATAATACCCACACTCCGTGCCCCTCTGGCTTTCTCCATAACTGCAAAACGGCGGCGCATGAGTGCGTCACCGCTCACCTCCTGCGCAGTTCCGGCAAGAGGATCAAGTGCAATCACCCGGGCACGGGTGGCAAGTGCTATACCGACAGGATGAAAGAGTCCGGTACCCACAAATAGAATCTCATCCGCACCAGTCTTTGTTGCCGCGGAAAAACTGCACCCTAGCACCTGTCCACGGTTCGGAGTGCGTTTTTGACCTTCTGCAACAATACAGGCGATCCCTTTTGACCGCAGGAATGTTTCGATTGCAGGGATAACGTGGACGTGCTGGATCGTGGTGACAAGACCGATAGTCTTCTCTTTAATAAAGGGGAGTGCTTTTTCCATGACCGCGATATCAAAACCTATCTGCCAGGGCTCGAAGATGACCTGTGGGCGGTCATCAACGGGTGCATGCCCGAAATGGACGAGCACATCAGAAAATATGAGCGTATCAAGCGCAAGATCGCAGGCACCGTAACAGGGATCACCGCTCACGATCACTTCAAAACCGGCATCTTTCAGAGTAGTGGCCACGGTCGCTGACTGCCGTTTCAGGCCTTCGGGGAACTGGAGTGCGACGCGTTTTGCTCCCTTCTTTTTTAAGTGTTCTACAAGGTCAGAGATGCCGTTCAACCACATGCACCTTGTCTGTCACTTCGATCTTGACCAGTGACTTATACGGGCGTCCGATATCGGGGTCACCACGCTGTACTGCAAAGCAGACATCTACCACTTCAGCACCGGCAATTTTGAGGGCTTGTAAGAGGGCTTTCATCGTGCCACCTGTACTCACCACATCGTCAATGATCACGACCCGGTCTCCTTTGTTCACACCGTTGAGGTAAAGCTCACCTTTAGAATAGCCGGTAGTCTGGTGAACGGCTATCTCACCAGGTAATCTGTACTCCCTCTTCCGCATGATGGTCATGGGGATATCGGTCATATTTGACAGGATCGAACCGATATGAATACCCATCGCCTCTACAACAACGATCGTGTCTACACCCGTTAAATCGAGCATTTTTACCATTCCGGTACACACTTCGCGGAGGAGAGCGGGGTTAATGATGGGTACGCCATCGGTGATCGGGTGAATGAAATAGTAATAGTCTCCCCTTTTTATCATGGGGCAGGTCTCAAGAGATGTTACCAGTCTGTCAAGCATACATTTCTCCCATATCTTTTAAGAATGTCTCAATCCGGTCGAGGTGAACGTGCGGCATGCAGACGATCCGCAGGTGCCCATGCCGTGTCCACGAGACCTTCCACGGTTCGGGGACGTTCCTGCAGGTAAATGTCGCCACATTTACGTCAGGTGTGACAGCCCGTGGGATGCCGAATATTTCCATACCGGCGATCAGGCGCTCTGTATTCTTCATACATCCTGCAATAATCGCGCTCATCCCCTCAACACCAAGATAGTCCAGCACAGCAAGTGCCCCGACAACGGGAGCGCCCGGACGGGTTCCGGCAAGAGTATACTCCTGTTTTACCGAGAGGTATGGGGTATCGATATTGAGCGAGTGGAGCATGTCCGGGTTTCGGGTGAGCAGGCAACCGGCAGGAATTGTGCTCATACCCATTTTATGCGGGTCAACTGCGATAGTCGTTACACCCGGAAGAGAAAAGTCAAAGGGTATGGAATGGTTCAGGAATGGAAGTACCAGGCCGCCAAAGGCTGCATCCACATGGAAGAAAACGTCATGTGAATCTGCGATCTTTGCGAGATCTGCAATAGGGTCAACCATACCATACTCGGTGGAACCAGCGATACCTACGAGACAGATCGTGTTTTTGTCAATCTGTTCTGCTGCCTCTCCTGCGTTCATCCGGAAATCCTTTCCAAGGGGAACTGTCCGCATCTCAAGACAGAGAAGATCGCAGGCTTTCCTGAATGAAAAGTGAGCTGATTCAGGTACGACAATGTTGGGATACTCAATCTCTTTTTTTGAGACTTGTGCAAGACGAAGTGCCTGGATATTGGACTCGGTCCCTCCAGTTGTAGCATACCCGCCTGCTTCCGGAAGATGGAAAAGCGTGCCCAGTCGCATGATGAGGAGCTGTTCAAGTGATGCGGTACCGAGGAATAGTCCGGGATCACCGAGATTGGTTTCCATGAACATGCAATGCGCACGCACTGCTATGGGATGCGGGATAGTGCACATTGAGCTCAAAATATAGTTATGGTCCATGTCCTCCCTTTTTTTTTGGGACAAAAAAGTGAAGAGTTCTTCTTCAGAACATCCCTTATTCAGCATCGCGGGTTCTCGCAGCCTCAAGTATGATATACTTTTCCGTACGGGCAACCGCCTCACGGATCTTGGCGATTGCGTCAATGTTTGCCGATATACTTGCTATTCCGTGCTCAACGAGCCAGTTTGCCATCTTCGGGTCAGAACCAGCCTGCCCGCAGATAGAGCATTCGACATTATATGCCCTGCACATCTGGATTGCATTATGGATCAGGTGAAGCACGGCAGGATGCTGCGGCTGATACATGTCAGCAACATTTTCATTGTTCCGATCAATAGCCAGCGTGTACTGGACGAGATCATTGGTCCCGAATGATGCGAACCTGATGCCAGACTTGATGAAGTCCTCGATCATGATCGCGCTTGACGGTATCTCGATCATAATCCCCAGCGCAGCCTTCTCGACATCGACCCCGTATGTTTTCATCATTGCCTTCGCAGCGATAAACTCATCCGGGTGGGAGACCATAGGGAACATGATGCCGAGATTATCATAGCCTTCCTTCCAGAGGCGTTTGAAGGCATCTACCTGAAGACGGAATTGATCCGGGCTCTGGAGATCGCGCCGGATACCACGCCAGCCGAGCATAGGATTATGCTCATAGGGCTCATTCTCCCCCCCCATCATGTTCCGGAACTCGTCAGTCGGGGCATCAAGCGTCCGCACCCATACCGGTTTACCCGGGAAGGCATCGAGCACG
>CAYWHL010000050.1:0-13241 GCA_964457995.1 uncultured Methanoregula sp.
GCCGGGTACTAAAACCTCGACCACTTCTGCCATAGTCTTTGCACCATGCCGTCCCGTAAATGGGCACTAAGCTTGGGTCTTTAAATATTGATGTTAAGGGTCATAAAGGTGATCTTGGGTGATGGCGAGCTCGATTAAGATTCTTTCATTTATTATCGACACGAATAATAATATTTCCAACTCTTAGTCCAACTGGGGGATGATATTCTCTAAGTGCGTTTTTAATATCTGAAAAGAAGGTTTCTTTCATATTTTTAGATTGGTCGAGTTTTTCCTGGAATTTCGATAATTCATCCAACGTACTCTCTAAAATCTCGGAAGTCTTTTCGATATGAAATGTGTCCCTTAATTTTTCCGAACAAATATGTCACTAACATATTCATCTGTTTGTAAAGGGTTTGATGCCAGTCTTACACGAAAAATTGTCAAAAACAATCCCCAAGTTAAAAATTGTAGCCAAATTTCCCAATTAATATAGAGGGATAGGATCGGTAAAAAATGGATCAGAACCCAAAGAATATCAATTAATAATAGACCACATCCGATAAAATAAATGATATCCCACAACAATATACCGAAATACCCTTTTTTAACATGGCCTTTCTCATGAAGTAAACTGAATTTAATAGAACTTTCACTTATTTCGCAAAATTTGGGATTGTAGTAGATACGTATCGGAAAAAGTCCGGTCGCGAATCCGCCCACTAAATTGTCTCTTGTTTTCAACTTCCGATCTTTTTCTATGAGGTTATCTTTTTTTAATTCCTCAAATATTTCTTCAATTCGATTTTGAGAGATTTTGCTATTTGCTTTGATTAAAATCACCAAAACAATTACCAGAGCGATTAATATAATCAAACAAGTTAGCCAAAAATCCAAATTTTCCATAATTGTTGAATAATATTTCATTTCAATTTATCAAGATACCGCATTCAAAGATATGAAAATTTGATAGGGACTATACTATGAGCTGCTCATGTAGAGCCCCCTCACTCAGCGAGGCCCCGACAAGGCGGCCGAGCGACCCCCATCAGGGGGTGGGCAGACTCGCTCCATATGTGAGAGGTTAGAGAGATACTCCAATCAGGCCCCGTTTCAGCCCCCGTTTACTCTTCCTTACAGCTCAACAATCACTAATTCATCAGAAACCAGCTCTATTGTTTTGAGATTCACCTGATTTTATCCCCGTTTTGCCTTTATGTGGCATTATCGTGCCCGGAAATATCCGCTAACAGCACCTTTCAGATTGGGGATAATATAAAAAACGGCCTGCATATACCTGGCGGGTTACCATAGAAATTCACCCAGTGAAAATCCGCACATATCTGCGATTGGCGGGGCTATATTGGATATTATGGGGTATAGAAGGTCTGGCAGAAGGAACTGGGGATGTCCGATCACCCTTTTTTCACGTCGCAGGATACTCAATTGGTTCCTGTCAGACACATGACAGCAGATAACCACAGAGATAGGATCATGGAAGTCGGGCATGGATCACAAGAATCAGAGAGAGAATAATGTTTTTAAAAAAGATCGTTATTTTTTTTGCTGCTCAAGCAATGAACGGATTTTTACCAGTTCTTCGATAATTTTCTGATCGGTTGGTATGGTAACTGGAGGGGCTCCTCCACCGGTGCCATCACCAAGAAATCCTGATTGTCGCACCAGTGAGCGGATTAATTCACGTAAATCTTCCGCATGTTCAATCCCTTCAATCCGTATTTCCGGGACAGCCTGCCCGGAATATCCTGCTGTCTGGACGGAGAGCGTGGAAATCCCCAGCATTCGCATCACAGGACCCTGAATTACATCAAGATTCGTTATACGGTTATAGGGAACAATACCTGTCCTGCGGAACCAGACACCCCGTTTCCAGCTCATCTCATCTTCCCTTAGTTCATACCACATGCTTACATAATAGAGCCTGACCCAGGCAACAAAGATCACGGTAAAGATAAACACTCCTGCAAGGGAAATACCCACAATAATCCAGTCAAGCTCTGAGGTAATTATTAAAGGAGTTATTATGCAGGAAAGGATGAGCACGATAACAAGGATAAAGTCAATAATAAACCATGTTGTAAGTGCAGGCGATGGTTTGAACGCCGTATTAAGCGGGAAGATCTGACTTTTTACCATAGAGAATTCTCAAAGATTAATGAATTACCTGATGTAAAAAAACATATCGGAAAAAGAGATTTATTCGTAATTTTTTTACAGTGATGATACCGATAACATTACCGGTCGCTGAACTTCTCGACAACACGGACGTTATCGCCCCGTACGGTGATCGGGATGGGGACAACACTGTCGTAGAGCTCGACTGTGATCTCTTCTTTTGCAGAGTCCACGCGTTTGACTACCGCTTTTTCACCTTTGAACGGTCCGGCAATCATCTCAACAATGGTGCCTTCTTCAATGCCGGCGACCACCGGCTTGGGAATGAGAAAATGCCCGACTTCGGCAAGGGTCGTTTCACCTTTGATAACTGAACGTGCGTGCGCAACTTTCTCGACGAGCTGCTCGATCCTGTTCAGCTTCTCCGGGGTCTCGATGAGAACATAGCCCTGCAGTTCATTGGGTACGATGATTGCTGTTACTTTGACGTCGGTCGCCTTGGTGTCTATAGCCTTGAGGATGTTATCAGCAACGGTTCGCTCCTGCTTGGAGGTAGTTTTAATCGCAAAGATTCGGTTATTAAAAACCTCAGGGCTGGCAGGAATCTGAGGCGCCGGGGGCGCGGGGGGTACTGGTTGTGTCATGCCCATCAGTGCGGTAATACGATGAAGAACTCATAGATGATAAATCCAATCAGGCCGACCAACAGGACACCCGCTGCAGCGACAGCTGCAATCTTGGTAAACTCTTCCTGGGTAGGAGTGCGTGCGAGTTTTAACACCCGCAAATATTTGCGGAATAACTCCTCGTGGAGTATATCAGCATTGATATCAGGTTTTGAAATTTCCATAGCTGCTCACTTGAGAAAATCGATCTCAAACTGTTTCTGTACTTTGGGGGTAAGCTTCTCATTACGACCATATATTTGTGGCGACCGTACGCCCGTGACTACCAGAAGGGTCCTCATCTTATTCTGCATTGCCGGGTCGATCTGCGCACCCCAGATAATCCGCGCATTCGGATCAACACGGTTGTATACTTCCTGCACAACACCTTCTGCTTCCTCCATGGTCATATCCGGACCGCCAACAACATTGACAAGTGCAGCGCTTGCACCGCTGATATCAACATCAAGGAGCGGGGAACGGATAGCCTTTTTAACCGAGTCGGCTGCTTTGTCCTCACTGTCACTCTCACCCATGCCAATCATGGCAACGCCACCCCGCTCCATAACCGTGCGTACATCAGCAAAATCCAGGTTGACAAGTCCGGGCATGGTAATAAGTTCGGTAATACCCTTGACCGCACGCATGAGAACTTCATCCGCAACCTTGAAGGCAGCATAGAGAGGGAGCTTGGGAACAACTTCGAGCAACCGGTCATTCGGCACAACAATAACCGTGTCCGCCACATCCCTGAGTCGCTCAAGCCCCGCTTCTGCATTTTCCATGCGGATAGCACCTTCCGCAGAAAATGGCAGAGTAACGATTGCAATGGTGAGTGCTCCTTCCTCCCGGGCAGCTTTTGCTACTACCGGGGCTACACCGGTACCAGTTCCGCCACCGAGACCAACTGTTATAAAGACCATATCGGAACCGGAAACGGTCGCCCGAATCTCCTGCTCGTTTTCCAAAGCCGCCTCTTCACCGATCTGGGGGATGGATCCGGCACCAAGACCACGGGTCCGCTGCCTGCCGACAAGGATACGCTGGTCTGCCTGGGTACGAATCAGGTGCTGGGCATCCGTATTGATAGCGATGAGCTTTGCCCCGTGGATACCTTCCTCCATCATCCGGGAGATCGTGTTTGATCCTCCTCCCCCGCATCCAATCACAGTGATCTCGGTCTTGAGCTCGGCCAGGATCTGGTCAAGGTCTTCGTTATTCTGCGAGGCTGACACGGTTTCGTCCCTCGCCTTAGTAAGTGCCTCTTCAACAATTGACCTCATGAAAATTTCTCCAACCCCGGGATGTGGATTTTAATTTCACTACCGGAAGACACCATGTCTGGTGTAATCACCCTGCCATTGATCCTGACTTCCTGGCCCGCTGCCAGATGCTTGTAGGAAGGTCCTGGCGGCATCCCAAGTTCACGCGCTTTGCAGGGATCGAACCTTACTTTATAGATGATCAGGGTATCTTTCACAGTTGCAGTGATCTCTTTATTACGTATGATTTTTGTGCACAATGTATTTAAATCATTTATTATTCGTGACGAATGGTTTTCATAGGTGATAAAATCCGGAAGCAGGCGATTATCGTACGTAGAGAGGTGAACAACTGGTAGTTTTTCAAGATTTTTTATCAGAGCAGGCTCATCGGATTTTACCGTTTCGATGAGTAAATCCTTGTTTATCCTGACAATACATGGTGTTCCTTCCCCCTGCAGAGCATGGATGTAGCACCGTGAGCCGGAAGAGACCTGCTCTGCCATCGCCCGTACAGCCTTGTATGTTTCCCATGAGAGAGCCCCCATTGCCAGAATCTCACTTTCTGATAACCGTAGAATCTGGAGCCGTTTCAGCAGTCCGGAAATAGTGTTGAGTTTTTCACGATCCAATGCTTTCCGATCAATATATGCGGCAACAGCCCCGCTTTTTACCATCATTTCACGCACCAGCTCCTCATCAAGCACCGGAATTTCCCTGGTGTGGGCGATATGCCCGAACCCACCACGGGAGGTCAGGGCGATTTCGGTCTGCCGCTTTGCATAGTGGGTACCTCCTAATCCAATAAGGGGCACCATTTTTATCGGCGATGCAGACAACACGCTCTCTGCAACAGCGCTGCCGGCGTCCCTGTTTGTCCATTCCTTCTCGGTACTCCCGATTTCGACAAAGAACGACGGGAGAGAAAGAGCGGTCGGTCCGTGGTGGGTGACCTCATATGAAACATGAAACCCTTCAGGACAGTGTTTTGAGAGCGAACGGAGCGTTGCCTGCATCATCGCAGGGGCTGCAGGGGCAAGGGTACGGGGAGTTCCGCCTACATCCGCAGTCCCAAGATTTCCGGTTACATGCACCGTCAGGACCGGGATGGGATTGACACTGTAATGCCGTGAGAGAAAAATCAGGAGATCTGCATCGACTTGTGCATCGATATGTTCTGCGTGGATCAGCCGCTCCTCAATCTCAATCAATTCGTAGGTTCGCCCCAGGTGCTGCCATCTTTCCGGCTGACCCGCGTCGAGCAGCTGTTCAATATGGTGCCGGATATTCACACCTGCCATGTCCTGCCGGGAGTTGATAAACGCAACCTTCATCTGCGGATAGGTTAGTGGCTCACCCCAATTAAGCGTGTGCCATTGTACGATGAGTAAACACTATGAAGAAATACACAGTATATTGTTACCATGGACGCAGATAAGATTGCACAGGCATTCAAGAGTAAAGGAATCGAGAAAAGCATCACCTGCCCGGAGGCATTCTCCATTGCCGCAAAGTTCAAGATCCCCAAAAAAGAGATCAGCGAGTACTGTAATGCACACGGTATCAAGATCTGCGGCTGTCAGCTGGGCTGCTTCAAATGAGTCTTTTTTTACAGGTCGTTTCGGTCTCAAAGGCGATTGAGGAGCTCAGGAATCTTGCGGTCAGGTGCGGTGATGAGCCCGTACCGCTCAGTGATGCACTCCACCGAATACTTGCACGGGATGTTCGTGCGGATGTGGATATCCCGGGTTTTACCCGTTCTGTTGTCGACGGCTACGCGGTACGCGCAACAGATACCATGGGTTCGAGTGATGCCATCCCTTCGATACTCCCCCTCCGGGGCAGAGTTGCGATGGGGATCTCTGCGGGCAACTCCCTGCGACCTGCCGAATGCATCTACGTACCTACCGGGGGGATCCTGCCGGACGGTGCTGACGCTGTGGTGATGATTGAACATGCCGAACAGATCAGCGGGGAAGTCCTTATAAAAAAACCTGTAGCTCACGGGGAAAACGTACTCTTTTTTAATGAAGATTTTTCAAAGGGAGAGCCTGTTGTAAAACGCGGTAAAAAACTCTCGGCACAGGATATTGGAGTGCTTGCCGCAGCAGGATGCAGAGATGTGCCGGTTGTCCGGATGCCGAAGATCGGGATCCTCTCCACTGGCAACGAACTGGTGCCGGTGTCTGTCAGGCCCCAGGCAGGACAGGTTCGGGACGTGAATTCTTACGTAATCGCAGCCACTATCAGGGATTGGGGATGCTCTCCCCTATTCTATGGCATTATCAGGGATGAGCAGGAAGCACTCAGCACGGTTATTTGCAAAGCAACCGCAGAATGCGATGCCGTGTTGATCTCCGGGGGCAGTTCCAAAGATGACCGTGACATGGTGGCAGCGATCATCGCTGAACACGGCACGGTCCTGGTCCACGGCATTGCAATCGCTCCCGGAAAACCCACTATCATCGGTCAGTGTAATGGCAAGCCGGTTATCGGGCTGCCGGGTCACCCGGCCTCGGCATTCATCGTGCTCATCGCGATCGTCTGCCACCTGATCACCGCAATGACCGGTGAGACGGGCAGCAGCATGCGAACCCTGCAGGCAACTCTCGGTCAGAATGTGTCATCATCAAAGGGCAGGGAAGAGTACGTGCGTGTTGCAGTAATAGACGGGACTGCAACCCCCCTGTTCGGAAAATCCGGGCTGCTGAACACCCTGGTGAGAAGCACGGGTGTTGTACGGGTACCTGCAGAAAGCGAGGGACTGGAAACCGGAACACATGTTGAGGTGATAGTGTGGTAAAACGCTATCTTTCCGTGACATCTTTGCATGAAACCCTCGCACTCCTGCGCACCGGGTTTACCTGCACGCCGTCACGCGAGAGGGTGCCCCTGCTCAAATCAGTTGGAAGAGTGACGGCAGAACCCATCTTTGCACGCTACTCGGTGCCCGAGGTGCACCTTGCAGCAATGGACGGTATTGCGGTCGTCAGCCGGGAAACACGGGGAGCAAGCGAGCAGCACCCGGTCACGTTACAACAGGTGGCAAGAGTGAATACCGGCAATGTTGTGCCACCAGAGTACGATGCAGTGATCATGATCGAGGATGTGCATATCGATAGCGGGCAGTTCACCATCCGGAAGGCAGCACCAGCCTGGCAGCACATTCGCCCGGCAGGTGAGGATATTGGCGAGTCTGAGATGGCACTGCCGTCAGGCCACCTGATTCGCCCGCATGATACGGGGGCACTTGCCGCATATGGCATTACTGATGTCTCTGTACTCATGGTACGGATCGGGTTGATCCCGACGGGAAGCGAGCTCGTCAGCCACGGCACCCGGCCGGCACCCGGCCAGGTTGTTGAGAGCAACACTCTGATGGCAGAAGCGATGCTGGGGGCTCTGGGTGCTACCTGCACACGTTACCCTATGGTAAAAGACGATCCGGTACACATCAAAAAAATGGTGCAGCACGCCGTTTTGGAAAATGATGTTGTAATCATCTCTGCCGGATCGTCTGCCGGGACGAAAGACTACACTGCCGATGTGGTTACAGAACTCGGTGAGGTGCTGATCCACGGGGTTGCGATCAAACCCGGTAAACCAGCAATTATCGGGCGGATCGAAAAAAAACCTGTCATAGGTATGCCAGGGTACCCTCTTTCAGCGTTAACGGTGCTCCGCGAGATCGTAACACCCCTTGTTCATGCATTCGGACTTCCCATATCCTCGTTTGGCACGGTAGATGCCCGGTTAACGGTTTCCGTGTCAAAAGATATAGGAAGTGATGAGTTTATCCTGTGCTCACTGGGACTGGTAGGAGACCGCTGGGTGCTCACTCCCCTGTCACGAGGCGCCGGGGTACAGATGAGTGCGGTCCGGTCAAACGCAAACCTGAAAATTCCCGCCGGGGTCGAAGGTTACGAAGCAGGAACACTGGTAACAGCCGGCTTAACCGTTTCCCGGGCCGAGGCAGAACAGGCACTCCTTATCA
Organism: uncultured Methanoregula sp.; assembly: GCA_964457995.1. GTDB lineage: Archaea > Halobacteriota > Methanomicrobia > Methanomicrobiales > Methanospirillaceae > Methanoregula. The sequence continues at coordinate 8,040 of CAYWHL010000050.1, forward strand.
CCGGGAGCCACGATCCCCTGATTGATTATCTTGCCGATCTTCTCCAGCAAAAGGAGGTAGGACTGCATTCCACGCACGTCGGGAGCATGGGGGGGATCTTTTCTTTAAAGAAGAACGAGTGCCACGCAGCGCCAATGCATATGCTTGCAGAAAATGGTGATTACAATATCCCGTACCTGGAAAAATACCTCCCGGAAGAAGATCTTAGTCTTGTCTGCATCGCTGAGCGCCAGCAGGGTATCGTATCTAAAACGGGAATTGGCTTTGACGATATGCCCCGGCATTCGTTTATCAACAGGCAACGGGGGTCCGGGACGCGGATGCTGCTCGATCACGAACTCAGAATCCGGGGCATGGCCCATGAAGCGCTCCAGGGTTACGAGCGGGAAGTGACCACGCATCTTGCCGTTGCACTTGCGGTGAAATCAGGCGAGGTGGAAGCGGGGATGTGTGTCTATAGTGCAGCAAAGGCACTCGGGCTCAGGTTCATTCCTGTCGCATCTGAGCGCTACGAGATTGCCATACGCAGTGAGCATCTTGACGACCCCCGTGTTTCGCAACTCTGCGATACTATTGTCTCACCCGCTTTTAAGGAGATCCTAAAAAATCTTGGGGGATACGATACAACGGAGACTGGCGTGCAGCGTGAACTGCCCTGAGAACGGCTTCCTCGGGCGTCGGACACCTTATCACTCCATCGATATCCCAGGTTTTTACCCCAAAAACCGGGCGTTTCATTTTCAAAGCAATTGCAATCTCCGAGAGTGTCCCGTAACTCCCCCCGATTGCAATAACCGCATCGGCCGATTGGGCAACGATTACATTCCGTGCATGACCGAGTCCCGTGCGGATTACAATGTCAAGGTACTGATTTCCTTTACCGATATCGGGAACTATGCCTATGGTTAGACCGTCCTGTTCCTTTGCACCCTTGCAGGCCGCTTCCATTACACCATAGAGTCCCCCGCAGACCAGTGTTTCGTGGTTTTTTGCGATCAGGGAACCGACGATGTGTGCCGCTTCGTATTCTTCCGTTGTAGTATCAGAAGCACCGATTACCGCAATTTGTCCCATAATCTTTCATTCCTGACCCATCCCGCCATTCCTGTTTATCACCATCAGCCGGAGTTCTGTCATCTCTTCAATCGCATATCGCGGACCTTCACGCCCTATCCCTGATCCCTTCACACCACCGTACGGCATCTGGTCGACACGGAATGTCGGGATATCATTCACCATCACGCCCCCGACTTCCATGTCACTGAATGCCCGCATAACACGGTTAATGTTCTGCGTGAATACACCCACCTGGAGACCATACTCGCCCGCATCAGCCGTCTGCAGAGCTTCGTCAAAATCATTGTAGGGAGCAACGGAGATAACCGGTGCAAACATCTCTTCTTGAATTATTCTCATATCCGGTTTTGTGTCAACAATCACCGTTGGGGCAAATGAGGTATCTTTGAGTGTGCCACCGGTCAGGATCCGTGCACCCTGCTGTACAGCTTCCTGGACTTTCTGGTATGCCTCTTCTGCCTTCGCCCGGTCGATCATCGGACCAATATCTGTCGCAGGTTCACGGGGGTCACCAACCTTGAGTGCGTTGACCGCCGAGAGAATTTTTTCAAGGGCACGGTCATACACAGGGCGGTGTACCAGCACGCGCTGGACAGATATGCAGACCTGCCCTGCGTTCATAAAACCCCCGGTCGCGATCCTTTCTGCAGCATAATCGAGGTTTGCGTCCTCATGGACGATCACCGCTGCATTCCCTCCCAGTTCCAGTCCTACTTTTTTGTGTCCTGCAATATCCTTCAGGTGCCAGCCAACAGTACAGCTTCCGGTGAACGAGAGATACGCAATCCTGGTGTCCCGGGCCAGCTGTTCTGCACGGGCACCTGCACAGGGCACCACACTGATTGCTTCCGGGGGGAACCCCGCAGTAAGTGCCATTTCGCCAAGAAGTAAACTACACACGGGCGTCGCGGATGCGGGCTTGAGAATGATGGAGTTTCCCGCCGCAATGGCCGGCGCAAGCTTGTGGCAGGCGAGATTCAACGGAAAATTAAAGGGGACGATCCCGACAACAGGTCCAAGCGGGAACCGCTGGAGAAACCCGACTCTCCCTTCTGTGTCATCAGTCCAGTCCAAAGGGATTATTTCCCCATAGATGCGTTTTGCCTCATCCGCAGCTGTTCTGACCGTTACTTCGGCACGGTTGACCTCATGTGCCGCAAACTTTTTTGTTTTGCCGCCTTCCATTACCATGACATCGACCAGCTCGTCAGATCGCGTCCGGATCTCATCAGCGAGACGGGAAAGGATACGCGACCGTGCGCCGGAAGAGAGCCTGCGGGTTATTTCAAATCCCCGCACTGCAGCGGAAACTGCTTCATTCAAATCATTCCGGCTTGCCAGACAGACCTTTGCGTATAATTCCCCGGTGTAGGGAAACCGGACGTTCATGATTTCTGCGGTCTGTTTCTTTACACCCCCCAGAATAACGGGATATGGCTCCATCATTGATCCTTTGTTGCATTCTCTTATATTCAGAATTTCGCTGCTTCTCACAGATGTAAGGCGTGTCAGGTACATATTCCCGGCAGTATCTGAATTGGTACAAGGGAGATACACATGTCTGTAAAGGTTAGTTTCCTCATTCATCAATTGAAACGTTTCGATAAAAAGTTGTGAAGATTTCTTAAAAAAAAGACCTCAGACCCGCGTCATTTTTACCGGTACGCGGAATATGGCATCATTGGTACCGGCTTCCTTGCGGTCATCAGCGCACAGGTAGTATTTGCCCTGGGTCTTGAGGGTGACAGTCTTTTCCTGGGGGATGGTGATGTCATTGAGCTGTACCAGGGGTGCAATACCATCATAAACCCATGTCTTCTTTATCGTGTCCCAGGCCGGCCTGACCGTCTGGATCTTTTCATAGTCACTGGCCGTAAGAAGGAGTATATTCACATTCACGGTACCGCTTCCCGGAGATGTTGCCCAGACGTTATACATCTGATCGGGGTAGAGGTAATCCGCACCCATTCCCTTCTGGACATCAAGACAGAGAAAATCATTGTAATGGATGTCGATTGTAGTGTCGATACCGCGGCTTGCTGCCGCCAGGGTGGCAGACGGTACTTGTGTATAGGTGGGACTGGCGGGGGCAGCTGTAGTAGCAACAGGCCCTGCAGACCCGGCTTTCTGTGTCATCGTGCACCCGGACATGCATGCAAGCAGGATTACCAGTACTGCAAAAAGAAGACCGTACTCTCGTAATTTCATGATGTTCAATTCAAAAGTGACGTATAAAAGGGTTACGATTCCGTTCGGCCGCGTAATGTGAATCGCAATGATACAGGCACTCTGGCAGACCGTATTGAGTGAAAAACTACTTTGTCCTCAGGCACCAACATTTCACCACGCACATTTTTGCGTCCTGATATAAGTAAGAGGGGTTTTGTGAAGGAAGTCACCGCTAACTTCAATGCGCAGTCTATCGAACGTGAGGTGCAGGAATACTGGCGCATCCACGATACGTACAAGACCGTAAAAAAGTACCGCAGTGCCGGAAAACCATTTTTTTTTGTTGACGGGCCACCCTATACCACGGGGAATATCCACCTTGGGACCGCGTGGAATAAAATCTTAAAAGACAGCATCCTGCGATACCACAGGATGAATGGCATGAATGTCATTGACCGTGCAGGTTACGATATGCACGGGTTACCGATTGAAGTCAAGGTAGAACAGGAACTTGGATTCAAATCCAAAAAAGACATCGAGAAGTTCGGTATCCATTCTTTCATCGAGAAATGCCGTGAGTTTGCCATAGGGAACAAATTACTCATGGACGACCAGTTCGCCAGTCTTGGTGTCTGGCTCGATTTTGCCAATGCATACCAGACCGTTAAGCCGGAATATATCGAGGCAGCATGGTGGGCACTTGCACGCGCCGAGGAGAAAGGTATGCTCGAACGCGGGCACCGGGTAGTGAACTGGTGTCCAAGGTGTGAAACTGCTATCGCGGATGCAGAAGTTGAATACTGGGACGAAAAAGACCCCTCAATATTTGTCAAGTTCCCGCTCAAAGGAAAACAGGACGAATACCTTGTCATATGGACAACAACCCCCTGGACTCTGCCCGCCAACGTCGCAGTTGCAGTGTCAGAAGAGATAGAATATGCAAAGGTTCGTGCAATAAAAGACGAGCGGGTGGAATACTTCTGGATTGCAGAGCCGCTTGTCAGGGCAGTATTAAAAAAGGGACGCTACCAGGACTTCACGATCCTTGAAAAGAAAAAGGGATCCGATCTCAAAGAGTGGAGATACGAATCCCCGCTCCATGAGCATGTACCACTCCAGCGTGATATTGACCATAAAGTCGTAACCGCGGATTTCGTCACGCTCGAAAATACAGGAATTGTGCATATCGCCCCCGGGCACGGGTGGGATGATTACGTACTCGGCATAAAAGAGGGGCTGTGCGTTGTCTGCCCTGTTGACGGTGCAGGGAGGTTCCGGGAAGAGGCAGGGGCGTTTGCCGGGCAGTACGTGAAGGATTCAAATGAAAACGTCCTTACTGCTCTTGGCGACCACCTGCTCGCAAAAGAGACCGTCGTCCACCGGTACGGGCACTGCTGGCGCTGTAAAACACCGATCATATTCCGGGCAACCTCCCAGTGGTTCTTAAAAGTCTCTGAGATGCGTGACCTGATGCTGTCTGAAGTTGCAAAGGTCACATGGTATCCCGAATGGGCGGGAAGTGCCCGCTTCCATGACTGGATCAAGGAAGCGCGGGACTGGTGTATTTCCCGCCAGCGCTACTGGGGGATACCGATTCCCGTCTGGGTGTGCCTGAAGTGCAACAAGTACCGGGTCATCGGCACGCTCAGGGAACTAACAGAGGCAAGCGGTAAGCAGCTAAAGGATCCACACCGCCCGTTCGTGGATGAAGTGACTATCCCCTGCAACTGCGGGGGTACCATGAAACGGGTCGAAGACATCTTTGATGTCTGGTTCGATTCCGCGGTTGCATCATGGGCCACCCTTGGTTTTCCTGGTAAGACAGAAGAGTTCGATATGCTCTGGCCGGCAGATTTCATCACCGAAGGGCAGGACCAGACCCGGGGCTGGTTCTATTCGCAGCTGGGGGCAAGCACTATTGCGTTTGGCAGGGCACCTTACAGGAGCGTCTGCATG
>CAYWHL010000051.1:0-13044 GCA_964457995.1 uncultured Methanoregula sp.
TCATGCGCCTCTCCAGCTCATGATCGAACCGGGTGATCGTGTACTCCTCGTTGGGGAGGGAAGGGAATTTTTTGTCAAAGCCGGGCCGGGCACGCTCTCAACAGATAAAGGGCAGATTGATCTGGGATTGCTGGTGGGTGCAACAGCCGGGGATATCCTGACCACCCATAGCGGATCTGAATTTGTTATCCGTATCCCCCGCCCGACTGATTTTTTTACTCATGGCAAACGGTCCGGAGCACCAATGCTGCCAAAAGATATCGGAATTGTCATCGCTTATACCGGCATGAATCACAATGATGATGTACTCGATGCAGGGACGGGGAGCGGGATTGCCGCCATCTACTTCGGCGGTATAGCAAAAATGGTTAAAACGTTTGAGGTGCGCCCCGAGTTCTCAGCACTTGCAAAGAAAAACATCCTGGAGGCAAAGCTAAAAAATGTTGAAACGGTAGCCGCTGATTTCCTTTCCGCCATAGGAAATTTTGATGTTGTACATCTTGATATGCAAATCCAGCCGGAACATGTGCTGCATGCGCACTCCCTTCTTAAATCCGGAGGATATCTCGCATGCTACACCCCTTTTTTGGAGCAGATGGCAATTGTAGTTGATACAGCATCAGAACTGTTTTCTGAACTGCATACCCATGAGCTGATCGAACGGGAGATGACACGGTCAAAACGGGGAACCCGCCCGTCAACCAGTGTCTGCCATTCAGGTTACATCACTATTGCAAGAAAATAATCGTATTCAATCAAAAGCATATGAATGCTTAAAATGAATTCGCAAAATCCTGACACTTTTTATGAAGATCTACCCCTGTTTTTATTGGATGTACTTTCCCATACCCTCACATCTTTTCCAAGGTGAAATAAACCTGCCAAAAGATAAAACTGGTTCAGTATAAAAGCAAAAACCAGATTTTGTCTTCCTATGAACCCTGCACTGGCAAGGAGTATAAGTATTACAATAAGTAAAAACGGATTATAAAAGAAAAGTCCCATTCCGAGTAATACGAGCGACAGGAAAAAAATTACAGGAGTGAAAACATACATAAAAATTCTCATTGGATAAAAAAACCATGAAAACCAGCTTTTTTTTCCTAAAAGATCCAGGTTTGACAAGGTTGCTTCAATAAGACCTGTTGCCCGCCGGGTCTTTTGGCGGTACTGAGTTATAAAACTCTGTGGAATATCCTCATAAACAATGGATTTACTCTCATAAACTGCACGATATCCCCTCCTTATTGCTTCAAATGCAGTATTCGCATCATCAGCACCGCGTTTATCATTTATCCTGTGGATACGATCTGAACGGAAAGCAACGAGGGCGCCATTAAAATTATATGTCGAAGCAAGAGCGCTCTCCCAATCACACATCCGGCCAAAAAACGACCGGTACATCCCTTCCAGCATCGTGGTACTATTGGGGTTCATTAATGGTCTGAGTTCTCCGGTCACTGCGGCAATTTTTTCATCGCTTAACAGGCGCCCGATAAGGAGATTGAGTGCATCAGGTTCAAAAAAAACATCGGCATCAGTGGTTACAATAATCGGGTATTTTGCCTTGGTTATTGCAGAATTATACGATCTGGTTGTACCTAGTCGTGCAGTATTTGCGATTATCCGGAAGTTTATTCCCGAGCGTTCCAGGCAGGATTTTGCCAGATTTTTTGTATTATCACTCGAGCAGTCGTCAATGAATAGAATTTCATAGTGCTCTACGGGGTAATTGCACTCTTTTATATTTGCAATTCTTTTCTCGATAACCTGTTCTTCATTGTAAGCTGACATTATTATACTGATATCAGGGTATATTCGAAGAGAAGGAACTGCATCAGGTTTTTTCCCGAAATAAATGCCAAATAAATAAACCATATACGGGATCAGGGAAAAAAACAGGAGTAGTCCTGCAAGAAAGAGAAGCATTCTGTACTACATTTTTCAAAGTCCGATTTATACATTATCTTTTCTTAAGGTTTAAAAATAATCTGACATTTTAAAAATTATTTGGGAGAGCGGGATTGGATCGAAGAAAAATAGAGTTAACGCAGGATTTTAATCCTTAAATCAAAGAAAAAGGTCCTTTACCGGAATTACACGTTACTAAAAAATTTTGTGCATATTTTTGTCGCCACGGCCGATCCCTTTGTATACGAACCCGTGTTTGATAAAAAGATCTGGGTCAATCATATTCCGGCCATCAATAATTACCGGGTGCGTCTTTCCGGATAATGTCCGGATATAATTCGGATCCAGGTTTTTGTACTGGTGGTGCCCGGCAAAGATTACAATGGCATCCGCACCTTTCATCGCATCATCAAGATTCTGGAGGATAGGAACACCAGAATCCTCCTTTACGTAGGGATCATGAACGTTTGCAGTTGCACCTGCCTGGATCAGGTGGTCGCGGTACGGTTCTGCAGGAGTGTTTCGTGTATCATCAGAATTGGATAGAAATGCCCACCCGAGAATCGCTACCTTTGCACCTTGAGGGGACCTCCCGGCACGTTTCAGCGCATCCATGGTGAGGTGGAACATATGTGTTGGCATAAAATCGTTGATTCGGCGGGCAAGCACATAGAGTGATGGCTCACCTTTTGGGTAATCGAGGATATCTTTTCCGAGCATCTGAACACCACGTTCAAGATGATACGTATCTTTTGTCAGGCAATGTCCTCCGACACCAGCTCCTGGCCAGAGCATGGCCCGGGTGATTCCCTCACCCTTGAGGCTGTCTATACCAGTACGGACATCATATACATTAATCCCCATCGCTTCGCAGTAGAGTGCAAGTTCATTGATTGCAGCAATCTGGAGATCGCGGAACGTGTTTTCCGTGGTCTTTGTTACTTCGGCAGCAGTTGCTGACATCGGGATAACTTTACCTATGGTAAGCACTGGCGAGTAGAGTTCAGTTGCCCTTCTGGTGCTCACCTTGTCAATCCCGCCAACAATCCGGTCGTGCTCACGGATATTGCGCAGCAATCTGCCTGCCATCACACGCTCCGGAGCATGGGCAAGCGCAAAATCAGCACCGGCTTTGAGTCCTGACTCCTTTTCAAGAAGTTCGCTGGCAAACGTGACGGTGGTACCGGGTGTAATGGTGGATTCCAGAACAACCAGCATTCCCGGAGACAGATAGCGCCCGACCTGCCTGATCCCCTCTTTCAGGGCAGAGAAATCCGGAAGGAGATCTTCCTTGTTTAAAAAGGGCGTCTGGATTGAAAGCGTTACAGCATCCAGTTCAGCAATTTTTGAGAAATCGGATGTACATGAGAATTTTTCTGCGGCAACAACTTTTTTTAAGAGGTCCTCAAGCCCGGGCTCTTCACCCTTGAGGGGGCTTTCACCACGGTTCAGCATTTCAATTTTATAACCTGACGATGAGGAATCCCGCTGGAAGCCGTAAACAAAATCAAATTCGGGGGAGTCTGCAAAGAGCACGGCTGCAGGAATGCCAACATAACCCATGCCAACAACACCTATTTTTTTGATTGGCCCCCGTTTCTGTATCAATGCTTCAAGTGTCATTGTCAAATTCACTTCCGGTTTTATATCGCAGAACTGACTTTTTCGCAGAACTCAAGGTTGCGTATTGCCTGTTCCGGAGTGATCGGGAACGGTTGGTTCTTGTTCACGCAGTCTATAAACATTTCCAGTTCGCGTTTCAGCGGTTCGACCGTGTTTACCATCACTTTCTCAATGATATTTTCCTGCACTTATCGCGCCGCTTCAACATGGTACTGACCGGGTTTGCGGTGGATGGTAACCTCCTGTGTCATGAAATTACCTTCAATGGTGAACTCTTCGTCTTCGACATAAAATAGCCGTATCTTCTTTGATGCCTTCCGGCTTGCTGACAGGGAAACCGGTATACCATTGCAGTTCATCAGTACACTCATCACATCCGCATTGCCAACACTATGAATATCGTAAGGATCCGGGAAGAAAACATTCAGGAGTATATCGATATCATGAATCATCAGGTCTTCAACAACGGAACTTCCGGTTATCCGTGCCGATGCGGGGTTGTGGCGTTTAAACTCCATATAAATGGGATTTTTTACGATTTTTTTAATCTCGGCAACGATCGGGTTGAACCGTTCAATATGCCCGACTCCAATAGTGATTCCCTCCGGGGCTTTTTTCATCAGTTGTTGAGCTTCTGCTACCGTTGAACAGATTGGTTTTTCGATAAGCACGGATTTTTTTTTCGCCAATACCTGTCCCACCACATGCGAGTGGAACTGCGTGGGGACGACAACACTTACCGCATCAGAATTATCGATTAATTCGCTGATTGACCCATACACCGTTGCATCGTGTTTTTCACCAAGAGATTTTGCAGCTTCGGTGTTCACATCATAAATGCCAAGGGAATTCACACTTTTTAATTCTGAATAGACACGAACATGGTTCTTCCCCATTGCCCCGACACCAATCACACCGGCATCCATTCATTTCACCCTGTTAATGGCATCACTGATATAGGTAAGCTCCTTCTGGTCAAGCAGGGGGTGAACGGGGATGCTCATGACAGAAGACGCGAGACTGGTCGATACCGGACAGGTATCCGGTTCAAGAGCGTTGGCGTACAATGGCTGGCGATGGATCGGTATGGGATAGTGTACAGCAGTCCCGATTCCTTTTGCTTTTAAATATTCTAAAAAATCGGCACGCTTCATCGGAAATTCATCCGTAAGGCGGATCACATACTGGTGATAGACGTGGTGCATACCGGGAGCCACTACTGGAGTAACAAGCCCTTTAACCGAGATGTGTGAATCATAATACTCCGCATTTTTCCGGCGACGCGTATTGAACTTCTCAAGCTTCTTCAGTTGTACGAGCCCTATCGCTGCAGCAATATCAGTCATGCGGTAATTATACCCGAGCCGTGTGTGGAGGTATTTCTCACTCTGCCCGTGGTTGATAAGAAGGCGAAGGCGATCGGCAAACGCTTTCTCGCTGGTTGTAACCATGCCGCCCTCTCCTGTAGTCATGTTTTTTGTCGCGTAAAATGAAAAACAACCGAACTGCCCAAATCCCCCGGTCTTTTCACCATTAAACATAGCACCCTGTGCCTGTGCAGCATCTTCTATCAATATCAGATTATGTGATTCGCAGACCTGTTTTATTCCCTGGATATCAAATGGCTGGCCAAAGAGATGAACCCCGATTACAGCCTTGGTCTTTGGCGATACATTCTCCTGAACCTTTGCCGGGTCAATCCCGAATGTCTGCTCATCGACATCAACAAAGATCGGCTTTGCCCCTGTCATGGAAACAGCCGTTGCCGTAGCAATAAACGAGAACGAAGGAACAATTACTTCGTCACCGTGCCCGATATCGGCAGCAAGAAGTGCCGCATGGAGCGCTGCTGTCCCGTTATTTATCGCAACTGCATGCGTAGTGCCGCAATAGTCGGCAAAATTTCTCTCGAATTCCGATACACGTTCTCCTGCGGCCAGCATACCGGATTCCAGCACAGCGGTAACCGCAGAGATCTCATCCTGACCAATGACCGGTCGCGCAACAGGTATCTGCACTATGATTCACCCTTAATTTTCGTCATTGTTTCAGATAAAAATGCGTAATGATCGGATAAATAGCATTCCTGTGGTAAGCAGGGATACGATCACACTATCATGTTTCTGTTATTGTTTTTGTCCCCAGCTGCGCCATACATGAAAAAAGATAGGTAATTAGAACAGGAACATCCAATACTCGTACAAACGAAGCGGGGGGGTACAGAACGCGACATATCATATCCATAGGGGACTTTGACAGGGAGGAGATCGATAAACTGCTGAACCACGCGCGGCAATTTGATAAGAAAAAATTCGATAAGAATGCCCTGTATGGTAAAATCCTTGCTACACTTTTTTTTGAGCCAAGCACGAGAACGCGTATGTCTTTTGAATCCGCAATGGCACGATTGGGAGGTACGTCCCTGTCCGTGGGAAGCATTGAAGCGTGCTCCATTGCCAAGGGCGAGACACTGGCCGATACGGTCAGAGTGGTAAGCGGGTATGCAGATGCAATTGTGATCCGGCACCCAAAAGAGGGGGCAGCGAGACTTGCAGCGGAATTTGCCACGGTACCGGTAATCAATGCCGGGGATGGTGCAGGTCAGCATCCCTCCCAGACTCTTCTCGATTTATACACAATTCGACAGTCGATGCCCATAGACAAAATTGATGTGGCACTCATCGGTGACCTCAGATATGGTCGCACAGCACATTCACTTGCCTCTGCACTGTCACTTTATGATGCCCGACTGCATACCCTCTCCCCTAAAGGACTTGAGCTTCCAGTGACACTTGCAGCGGAGCTCTGTGATAAAGGCATGGATATTGTTGAACATGACGATATCAATGAAATAATCCGTGACGTGGATGTCCTGTACGTCACCCGTATCCAGCGAGAGAGGTTCCCTGACTCGGCATCCTATTTTAACGTTGCCTCAAACTATCGTATCACCCCGGAACTTCTTACCGGGGCACGCAGCCATCTTATTATCCTGCATCCCCTGCCACGGATAGATGAGATAGATCCGAGGGTTGATGAATTACCCTACGCGCGTTACTTTGAGCAATCGAGGAACGGGGTTCCGGTACGAATGGCCATGCTCATGCAGGTGATGCAATGAAGAAATCCGAAGCTGCAGAAAATGAGGGGCTCCTTGTCCGGAGGATCAAGAACGGGACGGTCATCGACCATATTGATGGTGGTGAGGCTCTCAACGTCGTGAAAATCCTTGGAATCACTGGTACAACCCAGGAAACTCTTTCTATCGCTACCAACGTCCCGAGCAGGAACATGGGATATAAAGACATCGTAAAACTGACCAACCGGGAACTCTCAAAAGAGGAAGTCGACCGGATTGCACTCATCTCGCCACGGGCAACAATTAACATTATCAGGAATTATAAAGTGTGTGAAAAAAAGGGCGTCGAGATCCCGGGAATCATTGAAGGACTCGTAAAGTGTCCCAATCCGGGATGCATTTCAAATACAAACGAACCGATTCGAAGCAAATTCGAAGTGCTGCCAAAAGGACTCCATTGCCATTACTGTGACTGGGTTATAACCAAAGATCTGACCAGTCATATTATCTGAATAAAAAAATATCCAAACCTTTGTTCCATAGGTAAAATGGTAGAATACTACGCCTTTTTTAAAAAAACTACCGTCGATTTCCATCGGGAGGTAATATCTCAGTACAGATCCTGTAGCACTATTCCATAATATAAAGAGTATTATCAAAATGTCCGGAATGTGATGAACATGAAACAAAACAAATACGGCTTGTACGCAGCGATTACAGTCCTGCTTCTCGCCCTGATACACCATTATCCCCCTTTGTCACGGTGAGTGCAACTATAGTCGGATTATTGGCGATCGCTGCTGTAAAACGGAAGTAAACATTTTTTTTCACTAATAACACCATTTTAACGGGTGATTTATTGGTGATTAGAACATGTCACGACGGTGCATCTCTTCGATTAAGGAACTGAATGTGTGGCTGTTTTTGGATAGGAGAGATAGACCAGAATTGATCATACATCAAATCCTGACCGGCCAGTGACTGTGTCCATTCAAATTGAGTATTTTATGAAACTGCCACAAAATCACTTGAGCAGGTGTCCGTGAATATCAATCTCGCCCCGGTAAATTCGTGTACTCGAGATCCAGTGTCCATCCTCGGCAAGAACGCAGCTGATCTGATGAATATCCACTTTTTTTTGTCCTTTTCCCCTCCTTAGTTTATTGATTTCCACTGCGACCGGAAGCGTCTCTTCGGAAACAATAATAGCATCAAAGTCTGCATCGATTGCTGTTCCATACCGGTCATTCAGCGGCTCGACAGTCCAGTGGGTTGAATAAATGGTATTGGAGAGAAAGTGTTCGAGATCTGCCTTTCGTTTGGCAAACGGGCGTATTGGGCGGGTTTTGCGGCTTGCAAACGAATCACTCGTAAGACCGATTACCACATGCCCTGCGGGACCGGCAATTTCAAAGGAGCGGGTCAGAAGGCGTTTATGCCCGTCGTGAAGGGGATCAAAAGTACCCCCTACCATAACCTTCATACTGTTTGATTCTTAATTTCCTATGTTATTATGCATATGGATGTTCAGGTCTCCGGTGTGCCGCTTTTTGTGGCTGGCAATGCAACGGTCATCGGTAACGTTACCGTTGGAAAAGAAGTAGGGATCTGGTTTGGTGCTGTTGTCCGGGCGGATAAGGACCGGATTATGATCGGAAACCGATCGAATATTCAGGATAATTGTGTGGTGCATACAAGTAAAGGATTTCCTGTCAGTATAGGAGAGAACGTATCAGTCGGACATGGAGCGATCCTGCATGGTTGTACGATTCAGGACAATGTGCTGGTTGGCATGGGAGCGATTGTGCTCAACGGTGCAAATATCGGAGAGGGATCGCTTATTGGTGCCGGAGCCGTAATCACTGAGGGTATGGAAGTACCAGCCCAATCTGTTGTTGTCGGGATTCCTGCAAGGATTATCAAACAAGCCAATGATGCACAGACTCAGTATATACTCAACAATGCTTCAGCCTATATTGAGCTCGCCAGGGAGTATGCCCACCATGGGTGAAGTAGTTGTCATTGGCGCCGGAATAGCGGGAATCCAGGCAGCCCTGGATATTGCCGATCATGGAATCCAAGTCCACCTGATAGAACGTGAACCATCAATAGGCGGGCATATGGCGCAGCTGGATAAAACATTTCCGACAAATGACTGCTCGATGTGTATCCTCTCTCCCAAAATGGTTGATGTTGAACGTCATCCGTTGATTACCATTCATACCTGCGCCGAAGTTGAGAAGATCGAAGGGGAAGTTGGGCATTTCCTTGTTACGGTAAAAAAAAATCCGAGATACGTGGATGAGTCTGCCTGCAACGGGTGCGGCGATTGTGTACTGATCTGCCCGGTTGAGGTTTACAACCGTTTTGATGCCGGAATCGGTGTGAGAAAAGCAATCTACAAACCCCACCCGCAGGCAGTTCCTGACATTGTTATTAAGGACCCGGAACACTGCATCGAATGCGGTCTCTGCTATGATGTCTGTGGTCCCGATGCCATAAAACGAAAAGATGAAGAACAGATAATAACGATCGAAGCATCCAGTATCGTAATCTCTATCGGATATACGATATTTGATGCCTGCAGCAAGACGCAGTTTGGCTATCAGGTACTTCCCGATGTAATTACAAGCCTGGAACTGGAGAGGATGATCAATGCATCTGGTCCGACCGGAGGAAAAATCAGACGACTAAGCGATGGTGCAGTACCAAAAACGGTAGTCTTCATCCAGTGCGTGGGTTCCCGGGATATGACTATTAACCGCCCGTACTGTTCCTGTGTCTGTTGCATGCAGGCGATTAAAAACGCAATCCTGATCAAAGAGGAAAATCCAAAAACAGATGTCATCATCTGCTACATGGATATTCGTTCCTATGGTAAAGGTTATGAAGAATATTATGAGCGGGCAAAGGATCTGGGCGTCAGATTCCTCCGTGGCATGCCATCGGATGTGCTCGCTGACCGGAATGGCATGATCATGCAGGTTGAAAATTCCGAAACTTCAGAAGTTCTTGTGCTTCATCCTGATCTCGTCGTGCTATCGGTGGGTATCGGCCCGGCTGAAAATATTGGGAAGATCGCAGAACGATTTAAAATTCCTCTTGAAGAAACCGGTTTTATCAAGCCCATACATGATGCTATAGATACGGTTTCAACATTGCGTCCAGGGATCTATGTCGCAGGTACTGCTACTGCTCCACGGGATATCCCCGACAGCGTGGCATCGGGGGGATCAGCAGCTATGCGGGCATATATAGATGCAATCAGGACGCGATCAGTGTGAACGAGACTGCCACTCTCTGGTGGGATACACAGACTCAAAGCATCTGTTATATTGACCAGACACTTCTTCCTGCAGATTACACGATAGTTGAATGCCATAGCATCGCACGATTGGCAAGGGCAATTAAATGTCTCGAGATCCGAGGTGCCCCGGCACTCGGTGTTGCCGGAGCGTTTGGAATTGCACTTTCTGCACAAAACTGCCAAAAAAAACATCTTCATACCTTTTTATCCGATGTGCACAGGGATGCAGAAATCCTCCAGGCAACCCGGCCGACAGCGATTAACCTCGGATGGGGGATTGAGCGGGTACTGGGAAAAATTGAACATGTTCACGATATCAGGTCAGCACGGCGAATTACTCTTGCTGAAGCGATGACAATCGCCAGAGAAGATACTATATCCTGCCACGCGATTGGCAATCAGGGTGCTTCTCTGCTTCCCGATACCTGCACGGTGCTTACCCACTGTAATGCCGGCTCACTTGCCTGTTCTTCGTGGGGTACAGCACTGGGGATAATCCGTTCTGCAGTCCATGGGGGTAAATCGATAAAAGTGATTGCATGCGAGACACGCCCGTTACTTCAGGGTTCCCGCCTCACCGCATGGGAACTTATTCGGGATAGAATTGACGTAACGGTGATTACTGACTCTGCAGCAGCGCACCTTATGCGCACGAGTACCATTGATGCAGTTGTCGTAGGTGCAGACAGGGTTACCCGGGATGCTGTCTTTAACAAGATCGGTACCTACATGCACGCAGTTTGCGCCCACCATCATAACATTCCCTTCTATGTAGCTGCTCCAGTCTCAACATTTGATGCAAAAAAAACAGAATCTGATGTGATTATTGAGGAACGCGGCAGGGAGGAAGTGACAACAATGGGTAGCAGGGTATTTGTTCCCAGCCTGGCAGGAGTGAAAAATTATGCATTTGATGCAACTCCCATAAACCTTGTCACCGCAATCATCACTGACTACGGTGTGCTGAGACAACCAATTGATATCGACTCAATCTTATCCTTGAAGAGTATAAAATAATCCAGCGATAGCCTAACTTCACAGCAATGGATTTAGATTTTCTCACGTGGAATAACCTGATGTATCTTATCGGGGAAATGGCGGTTCTTATTGTCCTTGGAGCCCTGCTCACGGCTTTTATTCTGGTTGTCATTTCTCTTTATTCCATACGAAAAGGACGGCTCTATTTTCCCACACTAATCAGGTCAGGTTTCGTATTTCTCGAAGGTATTATGAAGGCATTTTTCCGGCTCCTTGGGCTTGAAGATCGTGAGATGCTCACTTTTATGATCAAACTTCACAACACCATGAATACAGCGGCATTCGAACGCATACCGGTTTTTGAACGTGCGATATTCATGCCACAATGCCTTCGCTCCTCGAAATGTCCTGCTCACCTCACACCGGAAGGATTGAAGTGCCGGAGCTGCGGTCAGTGCACTATCGGGCAAGTCCGGCCCATACTTGAAAAAATGGGCTACCGGATCTTCATCGTGCCGGGTTCTTCATTCATCAAACGGATGGTAAAGAAGTACCATCCGAAGGCGATCATCGGTGTCGGTTGCCTTTCTGAGGTAAAAGAGGGCATTGATATGGCCGATAAAATGGGGCTTGTTGTCATGGGTGTCGTGACACTCAAAGAAGGGTGTGTGGAAACGCTCGTGAACTGGGCAGATGTCTTTGAAGTTGCTGCTCTTGGTGTTGATCCTGCATTAGTTCCCAATGACTTTCATATTCCTGCCCATTAGTTTCCCGCTTTTAATCTTACCGTGGATGATGATGGTATCGTTGCTTGTAACATCTCCAACAATGACACCCGGGCGCAGGATGACCTTGCCACCTGCCTGAACAGAATGAACCATAGCATGATCAAGGAGTGTTACATCCCCGTGTGCGACCAATCGTCCTTTAATCCTTGACTGGCTTCCGATTATAGCACTCCAGCAGTTTACATCAAGCGCTACGCTGGACCGCGGACCCAGTTCGAGGGTACCTGTAACGGTAAGGCGTCCCCAGAAATGGGTATGGGCAGGCACACTAAAATTTCCCTCAATCTTCACATTTCCATCGAAATACGCCCCTTTTTGTGCAAAGAATGTATCCCCTTTCTGGATGATTGTCGGCATTGCTTCTCAGGGTAAATGAGGAACCATCAAGGGGATATACTTGTTGCTCGGTTTAATAAAATCAAAGGGCATGAATCATGCTCACAGAAATACTGCTGACAGGGTAAACACTACAAGCGAAGCAAACATGCCTGCTTTTAAGAGTGGTGAAGCCATTGACGCTTTTATACATGCAGGAGTAGTGCAGTTCAGCCCGCGGAACGCTGCAGCGATGATGATAACATCAACTGCAATGATACCTGCAAGATACCATACCCCCCACCAGAAAAAGGGAATGAAACTTGCTAAAACTGCAAGAACTGTGGTGATAAGGGCTAACTCTGAGGTTCTTTTTATACCGATCCGGATTGCTACCGTATCTGCTCCCCCGGCCCTGTCACCCTCAACATCTTCTGCATCTTTTAACAATTCACGGGACACCATGGCAAAGAACGCGATAGTGGCGATTGGAATTATATGGACAACCCCGTGCCATCCGTTCAGCGCTCCACCGAATAAAAAGATGCTTGCCGAGAGGTATGCCACAGTGATATTACCAATCAACGGTGTGCTTTTGAGTTTTGCTGCGTAGGCGATCAGGAGTATGGAGTTTATTATCGCTATTCCGATACAGAGTTTATTGGTAAAAAAACTCACAAGGATGGCACAAAGAAACAGCGTCACGGCGAATCCCTGTGCGGCACCCTTACTGACTGCCCCGGAGGGAATAGGACGATCCGGGCGGTTTATCGCATCGATTTTTGCATCGAAAAAATCATTGATTACATTCCCGGCAGCAGTGATCAGTGCTACGATGGAAAAAAGGAGGAGGGTCTGGGGAATTAACGTACCAGTGTCAATCAGGTAAGCAACGATGGCTGCAAGACCGGCGACGAATGAATTTAACGGGCGCGTGATGGTAAAAAAACCTGCAAACCTCATCACTATCAGATCTGATCGAGGAAGTATTAAAATGCACCAAAAAAGGGGATACTTCTAGCTTTTACGACGGGCGAGGGGGG
>CAYWHL010000052.1:0-2563 GCA_964457995.1 uncultured Methanoregula sp.
GCAACAAGCAATTTTACGCCGGCTTCAATATCTTCTGTATCAAGAACTTCCACAGGTGAATGTATATACCGTGCAGGGATGCTGACCGTGGTACTGGGGATACCGCCCCTGGTAAGGTGGATCGCAGTTGCATCAGTAGTGCCCCCGGTACCCACTTCCATCTGCACCGGAATTCCGTGATTGTCCGCTGCATCTTTAAGCCATTTCACTACTTTCCGACTGGCGATAAGACCACGGCCGCTGCTGTCCACAATTGTGATGACCGGCCCTTTTCCCATCTCTACCGGTGCATCCTTCATCTCAATTCCCGGGTGGTCACCAGGGATCGTGACATCCGTAGCAATCGCGCAGTCAGGTTCCAGAGTATAGGCACTTGTTTTTGCACCTTTGAGTCCGACCTCTTCCTGAACGGTAAAAACACCAAAGATGGTGAGCGGGGAGTTTAACTCTTTTAAGGTTTTTATGAGCATGGCAACACCGGCCCGGTTATCAAATGCCTTTCCCGATACACGATTATAAGCCAGGTTTGTAAACTCACGATCTACTGTCACTGGTGTTCCAACTTCAATTCCCAGATACTCCACTCCTTCGCGGCTCGAAGCCCCGATGTCGATAAACATATCATCAACTTTCACCCCCTTCTTCCGTTCTTCATCATCCATCATATGCGGAGGTTTACCGCCAATTACGCCGAGATACTTACCTTTTGTCCCATGCAGTATAACCCGCTGGTTATAAAGTGTCGGACCGTACCAGCCTCCAAGAGCGATAAACCGGATAAAACCCTTCTCATCGACATACTTAACCATGAGCCCGATCTCATCCATATGGGCAGCGAGCATCACTTTGAATTTATTACCTCGCTTGATGGCAATGAGGTTACCCAGGGGGTCTTCTTTTATTTCGTCAACATACCCTTTGAGTTCTTTTTTAATGACTGTACATACACTGCTTTCACTGCCTGATACACCATGTGCATTCGATAACTTTTTTAAAAGTTCTTTGACCATATCAATCACCCATTGCTTTTTGTATCCTGCCAAGGGCCTGGTGTAAGTTTTCCCGGGAGGTTGCATAACTGAAACGGGTATACTCAGGTGCATTCACACCAAACGCTGTGCCGGGGACTATAACAATGCCCTGTTCGATAATTTTCTGGGTAAGCGCCGGTTTCATCGGAACAAATGCGTAAAATGCACCTTCCGGAACCGGGAAGACAAATCCTAAATCAGCCAGCCCTTTGCAGATGAGATCGCGTCTCACCCGGTATTCGTCACGCATAATTTTTACCGGACTCTGGTCTCCTTCGTAGGCTGCAACAGCCGCATACTGGGAAATGGATGTTGCACATGCCTGACAATACTGGTGAACTTTGACACATTGTGATCCTATCTCTTCAGGAGCGGCGAGGTATCCCAATCGCCAGCCGGTCATTGCATAGGTCTTGCTTGTTGCATTAATGGTAATAACATTTTCACCAAACCGGGCAGCACTCCAGTGCTGTTTACCGTAGATAAAATGCTCGTATACCTCATCGGACACAACCGTAACGCCCGCATCATTCGCATATTCAACAAGGGCCTGGATGGATTCTTTATTTTCTACTGCTCCAGTCGGATTTGAGGGGGAGTTCAATACCATAATCTTCGCATTATCCATCAATCCCTTTGCCTTCTCCACATCGATATGAAAGTCACGTGAAAGTGGCATACTTACCGGGCGCCCGCCTGCAAGGGTTGCAAGAGCTGCATAAGAAACAAATCCCGGGTCCGGGCAGAGTACACGATCCCCCTCATCAACCAATGCCTGCATTACTATGTGGAGGGCTTCGCTTGCACCGGCAGTAACAATAAGTTGATCCGGATTATAGGACAGCCCGTTCTCTTTTTTGAATTTTTTACAGAGTGCATTCCGTAGTTCAGGAATTCCTGTATTATTCGTGTAGCCTGTTTTTCCTTCAGCAATCGCTTTTATCGCAGCATCCTTGATATGCTGTGGTGTATCAAAATCTGGTTGTCCAAGTCCCAGATTAATCGAATCCTTCCCCGCAGATTCGAATATTTTTCTGATTCCGGATATTTCAATACCCTGTACCCGCTGTGCAAATTTTATGTTCATATTTTTCACTCCTCCCTATTCGATATTTGTATGACGGTTCTTCAATGCATTCTCATCAGTCTGGGTAATCTCCATCAGCCGGGAGATTACTGCATCGGCAAAGATCATGGATGTAGTCTCAAAGAGAGTTCCCAGTGGCGCGAACGACTTGTGATCCCCCATCATCTGCCGGATTTCAAATTCAATGGCATCATCACCCACCTCATCCCTGTGGTGCTCGATAATAACGATACAATCTGATATCTTTCCGATCCTTGATTCGGCATTTGATGTTATCAGACAGATTTTCCCCCCAATCTCTTTTGCTGTTTCTGCAATATCGGCTATCGTTTTTGTCCGTCCGGAACCAGAGAATACGACCATAATATCCCCTTTATTCATAGATGGAGTGATCGTCTCCCCGACAACAAATGCCTGCAGACCCAGATGCATGAGTCGCATGGCA
>CAYWHL010000052.1:2573-13003 GCA_964457995.1 uncultured Methanoregula sp.
TCCCGACCTTCCCGCACCCATAACGTAGATACGCTTTGCATTGAGGAGTTCTGAAATAAATTTTTCGACATCTTTATCTGATAATGTATTGGCGATTGCCCGGATCTTTGATGCCATCAGCCGCATCATATCCTGTACTCTATGGTTTTCCATGGTTCTCTCACAAATGATGCAATCACATAGTAGATGAGAATTTCGTAGTCCGAGATCTGCCGACCGGTATTTCTGGAATTATTCAGGGATTTTCCATAATTACTTTATTGTTCTTTGATAATTTTTTATGATTACGGAATCCTTTATTCACGCTGCAGTTTTCTTTACCCCGGAGTCATGAACTGTCGGTGAATACCGCTCAATGTTTCCATAAGCAACAAGCTGGTTCCCTTCAAGAACCGATACGGCACCATGACCCCCGCAGATAAGGCATCTCTTACCTGTTGTTATAAGCGTTTTATCAGTTTCTGAAGCGAGCTCGATCAGTGCTTTTCGTTCCTTTTTTGCCAGATCGCTGTCCACGTTTACTGAAGTTACAAGAAAAGCAGCAAGTGAACTGTAGTCAGCACGCTCTCTGGTAAGACTTGCAAAGTTGATTACGCTGTCTGCAGTGAATATCAATCCATGTTCCTTGGAAAACAGATAAATCTGGCCACACGTATGCCCACCTAAGCCTTCAAGGACTTCAAGCTCAAGATCCCCGATAGTTACATAACCCAGTACCGGAAAAATTCCCCGGATCGATACCGCTTGATTAGTGAAACATTGTACCTTGTGAGGGGAATTAAACTTTGAGAAAAGGTTAATCATCTTGGTATAGAACTCTTCGAGAACAGAGTGTTCTCTACGAGAACCAAACGCACGGTTGTTTTTTTTGATAATTGCACGTGTTCCTTCATGCATGAAAACCGGGACGGAAAAATACGCTGCCGCACCACAATGATCCGCATCTGCATGGGTAACAATGATTCGTGATACCTTGTGTTCATCTCCCAGCCAATACCGTGAAAGCATTACCATTACATCAGGATGATATATGCCGTAACCGGTATCAATCAGGACTTTTTCATCGTCAGTGGAAATCAAAAAAATATTCCCGCCGCATGGTGTCTGGAAGCAAAAAAGGGTCACATGCCCGGTTATCCGGAATTGCTGGATATCTGCATAGAACCTGGCTTTTGTTGTTGCTGAAAGTGTCTGCCCGGTCAAAAGAACGCTCTCAAATACTTTCCGTGGATCATTTCCCCTGTCCATTAGTTCCTGCACGATGTGATTTATATCAGCAAGGAACGAGAGTAAAAAATGCTCCTCGGATTCACCGATGATTTCACGTATTGCCTGTGCATACCTCACGTAAAAGACAGTATCATCGAGATGTTTTCCTGTAGTATCGTATTCAAGTATTTCAAGACGGTAGCGTGACTTCAGCTGGTCTAAAAGCTGGTCAACAACGGAGCTCTGTTCGAGGTTAAGGCTGACAGTGAGACGGTCAGGATGTCTCCCCTTTTCATCAAAATCAATAAAGGCGATATTGGCTCCGACGGATGTAGTAAAGTTCAGGAATTCATACAGTGCACCGGGCTGGTGAGGAAGATAAACACAGATCCTTAAAAAATTTAAAGGTTTTAATGAAGTCTGAAGATAGCCTATCCGCGCGAGATCATGGGTAATCTTCCTGAATGCTTCATCTGAAGCTGTAACTTCATAAAATACAGTTGCGGGATCAATACGTCGATCATATTGTATGCGGTTGATATTACCCTCATATTTTAAAATAATCTCCGCTGCTTTATGGAGTGATCCCGGAATATTTGGCATATGGGCGATAAAAGAGAATTTTTTCAAGGATATCCACCGGATGTGAACAAAGTATTGGACACGATTTCCGATATACATTACGGTAAAATCTGAAATTCTGGAATTATATGTCATGCATAAATTTCGGAATTTTAAAAAAAAGAAAGGCTATTGGATGGTCATAGTCTCCTTTGTGTTTCTGACCCAACGAGTATAATAAAACCGGAAATAATGAGTCCTGTAATTGTGGTGAGAGTGGACAGGGGGATCGCTGAAGGTGAGCGGGTTACCGGCTGTTCAACAACCGGGATTGGTACTTTACCCTTTTTTTATTCGATTTTTTTTAATACCGTAATCCCGGGGAAATTTGAACTGATATACCCTATAACGAAACTATATCTGTTCTACCGGGTAACCCATGATAAGAGTGAATAAACTTATGACTGACGTAAAATCAGCAAAAAGCAATGGTGAAGATCATCTGAAAATGATGATAAATGCCATAAAACACACCATTTCTTATGATGAAACCGCATATCATCTCCCGATTTCATTTGCTCTTACCGGAATAGCGGTACATGATCAGAAGACTGCACTGGATGTATTTAACAAGACGAGCAGCAACCCCATGGTTGCACTGGAGTGTATTACTGCGGAAAAAACAGCAGCAGACGGCAAGGAGACCCCCCCCTATACCGGTTTCATCGATGATGCTGTCATCCGGAAACTTGGTTACTCACTGGTCGACGGCAGTATCCTTGGACTTGCTCTCGTTCTCGGCACCCCTCAAAGTGCAGACCGTGCAGCTGCTATATGCCGTGAATTGCAGGAAAAATACATGCTTACATTCCTCGCCGGGGACGTCATCTCATCACTTTCCCGTGCAGGCGTGAAGATTGGGCTTGAATACCGTCTTATCCCGCTAGGCTCGAAACCAGCATATGGGATTCATTTTGTCGATATCATCGCGAGGGTTGCGATGATGTTCGGCGGAGTTACTCCGGGTGATATACACCGTCTCTTAACATATGCTGCAGAAAGGGCAAAAGCGATCGTGATTGTATTTCCCGGGCTTTCTGAGCAGGAAATAGCTTTTGCTGATAGTATGAGAGTTCTTGGGTTTCCTATCCTGTCTCTCGGGGAGTATGAGGGTGGAGACTGGATAACAGCATTACCTGATGAGGTAGTGCGTCGCGGAATGGAGATAAAAGGTATACGTGTAAACATCACTGCTATCCCCATACCGATGGGGTGTTCTCCTGCCTTTGAAGGAAAGAGCATCCGGAAAGAGGAGATGTATGTTGAATTTGGTGGGGGAAGGACACCTGCTTTTGAACTGTTACAAATGGTGAATGCTGAAGAAATTAAAGACGGGCAGGTAACCGTTATCGGACCAGAGATAGAGGCGGTGAAAGAGGGGGGTGCATACCCGCTTGCAATCATCATTAAAGTCGCCGGGAAGATGATGAAAAAAGAATACGAGCCGGTTCTCGAGCGACGGATCCATAACTTCGTCAATTATGGGGAAGGATCCTGGCATGTTGCCCAGAGGGATATCATCTGGGTACGGATCTCAAAAGAGGTTGTAGCAAAGGGGGTAAAGATTGAACATATAGGAAAGCTCCTGGCAAGCAAGTTCCGCATGGATTTTCCCCAGCTGCTGGATGCTGTATCTGTCACGCTGATTACTGATGAAGCAAAGGTACTGTCAGCAAAAAAGGATGCAGAAAAGGTATATGAAGAAAGGGATTCACGTATCAGGGGTATGCGGGACTCAGACGTGAATACGTATTATTCCTGCACGCTCTGCCAGACTTTTGCCCCCAACCATGTCTGTGTAATAACACCAGAACACCCTGCCCTCTGTGGAGCTATCAGCTGGCTGGATGGAAAAATTGCATATGAAATCGCTCCCTCCGGTGCCAACCAGCCTATTGAGAAGGGTGCGGTTATCAATGCCCTGACCGGGGAATATGAAGGAATCAATAAATTTGTCAAAAAGGCAAGTCATGGGGAGATTGACCGCTGCTCTCTTTACAGCGTAATGGAATACCCGATGACGTGTTGTGGTTGTTTTGAGTGTATTGCTCTCATGCTTCCCGAGGTGAACGGGATTATGGTTGTGAATCGTGAATTCAAAGGTATCACACCATCGGGCATGACGTTCTCCACGCTTGCCGGAACTATTGGTGGTGGTTCACAGACCCCGGGGTTTATCGGTATATCGAAAAACTATATTCTGTCTGACCGGTTCCTGCAGGGGGAAGGGGGCATTGAACGGTTGGTCTGGATGCCGTCACAGCTCAAAGAAGAGGTGAAGATCCGGCTGGTGAAAAAACTTACCGACCAGAATAAGTCAGATCTCTTTGAAAAAATTGCGGACGAAACCAAAGCAATGACCATTGAAGACCTTATCTCATATCTTGACTCCGTGAAGCATCCGGCCCTGACCATGAAACCACTGGTGTGAGGTACCCGTATGGAATATGACCTGCATTTTGGCTGGACAGGTGCGATTGGGCCGGTTACTCTCGGAGCTACGAGAGCAGAGGGCGGAACGAGAAAAATGGCCTATCATATCGGTGGGGGAGCCACGCTTCCGTTCCTTGACAACAACCCGCCATCATCCTCACCTCTTATTGCTTTAGAGATCTGCGATAACCCGGAATACTGGTCACCGATCGTCCGGAGTTACTGTGGTGATCTTGTCACCACTGCAGATGACTGGGCAAAGACTGCTGAAACAGTCTATGGTGCTGATCTGGTTCGTCTGTACCTGACAAGTACCCGTGGGCAAGATTTTTCCGATATTGTTTCCGTCGGAAAAACGGTGGAATCCGTTCTTGAAGCAACTGCGCTCCCTTTAATCATTGAGGGCAGTAACGAGCCCCGAATCGATAGCGACGTTTTCCAGAAATGTGGTGAGGTTGCACAGGGAGAGAAACTTCTCCTTGGAACCGCAGAGGCAAGCAGGTACCGGAGTATTGCTGCTTCAGCTCTTGCTTACAATCACTCACTTATTGCCCAGTCTCCAATTGATGTAAACCTTGCAAAACAACTCAATATCCTCTTACGGGAGATAGGTGTACAACGGGATCATATCATAATCGATCCCTATACCGGTGCTCTTGGTTATGGTTTTGAGTATTCCTATTCCGCGATGGAACGAATCCGGTTTTCTGCATTAAAGGGTGATACCGATCTTGGCATGCCGATGATCTGTTCTGCAATTGATTCGCTGAACAGTAAAGAAGTAAGGGAAGCAGACCCGGTGCAGCAGGACGATATGGCCGTACAGTGGGAATATTATACCGGTATTGCCGCAGCAGTCGCCGGTGCCGAGATTATCTGTGTCCGCCACCCAAAGACGGTCGGGTTGCTCAAAAATGCATTTGCCAGCTTTAAAGAGAGTGCGGATTTTTCAGAGGTGAAATAACAATGGCACTCAAAGCGCTGGATATTTACAAACTCCTTCCAAAAAAGAACTGCAAGGAATGCGGTGATCCAACCTGCCTCACCTTTGCCATGAAACTCGCAAGCGGAAAAACAGATGTTGATCTCTGCCCGTATCTGGACGATAGTGCAAAATCTATACTGGGCGCTACAACCCGCCCTCCCATCCGTCTGATAAAAATTGGCGTGGGGGAACGTTCGTTTGCCGTCGGTGAAGAATTTGTTCTTTACCGGCATGATAAAACATTCTATCATCCCCCGGGTATTCTGTTTAAGGTTTTGGACACCCAGTCACCTGAAGAGATTACTACTGTAACCAAACGGGTCAGGGATGAAACATTTACCCGCGTCGGCACTGATCTGCAGTTTAACGGTATTGCGATTGAAAATTCAAGCGGTTCTGCAGAGAAGTTTGCACGAGCAGTTGCCACGGTCGAGGAAAATGCGGATCTCCCCCTTGTGTTGATATCCAAGAATTTGGAAGCGTTTAATGCGGCTCTTGTCCAGGTCGGAAGTTACCAGCCCCTGATCCATGCAGCTACGATGGAAAATTTCAGGGAAATGTGTACAATCGTCAAAAAACATAGTTGTCCCCTGGTAATTAAAGCCCATGGTCTGGAGGAGCTCATCGTTCTTTCCAAATCCTGTGTTGAAGAAGGTGTAAAGAAACTGGTGATGGATCTTTGCCCTCAATCCCTTGGTGATTATTTAAACCTGTCGACTGCCATACGGCAACTCGCCATCACGAGGGCGGTTCCGGATCTGGGGTATCCTGTTTTTTTTGATGCTGCACATCCCCGTCTGCAGGATGCTGCAATTGCACTGGGTATTATCAAATACGCATCCGTAATCATCACTCCTCCACTTTCGGTGGCGTCTGCAAAGGCTGCGCTCACGCTCCGGCAGAACATTTATACTGATCCCCAGAAACCGATCCAGATGAATCCGGGATTGTACCGTGTCGGAACCCCGGGGAAAGATGCACCGGTACTCATGACGGTGAACTTTTCACTCACATTCTTTACTCTTGAAGGGTACCTGGAGTCTTCCCGCATTCCCTGTTTCCTTCTGATTGTCGATACTGAAGGGCTCTCGGTGCTCACCTCGGTAGCCGCAGGAAAACTCAATGAAACTCTGGTACGTGATTCGATAAAAAAATTTGATGTTGAGCAGGAGGTATCGCACAAAACACTGATTATCCCGGGATATTCCGCACCTCTGTCAGGAAGGATTGAAGAATTGACCGGCTGGAAAGTGATGGTCGGGCCCCGCGATGCCGCAGAAATCGGGAACTACCTGCACGAGGAATGGAAGAAACAGAAAGGCTGAAATCCTGTGGTGGTATGGTGTTCTCATGATGTGTCCTGTTATTAACGAAATAAAAAGGGTGTAATTACCAGAGCATATTTCTTATCCCTCTCCCAAATTGTAGTACTAAGGAAAGATCACCATGCGCACCGTAACCTTTCTTCCCGGTTATCGCAAGATCGATGTGGCTCGCGGAAGTACCATTCTTGATGCTGCCCAGAGGGCCGGCCTGAATATTAATGTCGTCTGCGGCGGGCAGGGCAAATGTGGTAAGTGCATTGTCTACGTGCAATCAGGAAGAGCAGAATTTGACCAGCAGAAATATTTGCGGTTTTTTAGCGAGGATGAACTGAATAAAGGTGCCTGTCTTGCCTGCAAGACAACCGTGCAGGGCGATCTGCAGGTGCTTATTCCCGAGAGTACTCTTATCCAGGAACAAAAAATCCTCATCGAAGGCAGGGATACCCAGATTGAGCTGCATCCATCGGTCAGGAAATATTACGTCGAGCTCGAGCCACCAACCCTCGCCGATCCCTCACCGGACCTGACCCGGCTTTTATGGGGTATCCAGAAATGGGGAGGTCCGGTTGCTGAAAAGGTCTATGTTCCGCTGGAAGTCATGCGCGAAATTCCGACACTCCTTCGTCATAGTAACTGGAGAGTCACCGGAACAATTGCTCTTGTACCCGGGGGGTATCGCCTTGTTGATATCCAGGAGAATGACACGTCAAACCGCATCTTTGGTGCAGCGATCGATCTCGGTTCAACAACTGTTGTTGCCTATATATGGGATCTGCTCAGAGGCAAGGTGGTGGCGGTTGCCTCGAATTACAACAAACAGATTAGCTGTGGTGAAGATATTCTTGCACGCGTGAATTTTGCGAAGAAAAACGGGCTTGTGAAACTCCAGGCACTCGCTGCTGAGAGCATCAATACAGCACTCACCTCTGCTTCGAATTCTGCCGGTATCGACAGGGAGGATATCTACGAAGTGGTGGTTGCCGGTAATACGGTAATGACCCATATGCTTCTTGGGATTGACCCGGCATATATTATCGCGGAACCCTATGTGCCGGTGGTCCAGCGGGCATTATCAGTAGCAGCAGGCAGGATTGGTATTGCCGGCAACCAGAACTGTGGGCTCTTTGCCTTCCCTGCCGTCAGCGACTTCATCGGGGGCGACATTATCGCTGATATCATTTCCTGCGGTATGAGCGAACATGACGAGATCTCGTTGTTGATCGATATCGGCACAAACTTCGAAGTAGTGCTCGGAAACAAGGAATGGATGTTTTCCTGCGCCGGCGCTGCAGGACCAGCACTCGAAGGCGGGGAAGTCCTTTTTGGCATGAGGGCAAATCCGGGTGCGATCGAGAAAATTACCATCGATCCTTATACTCTCGATCCTAGTTACACCACAATAAATAACATCAAACCCCGGGGCATTACCGGATCCGGATTAATTGACCTGCTTGCAGAACTCATCTCCGCGTGTGTCATTGACAGGACCGGACGGATAAATACCCAAATAGAACATAAAAGAGTCCGGACAGGCGCTCACTTCCCGGAGTTTGTAGTGGTATTTGCAGCAAAAACAGATATCGGGAAGGATATCGTTATGACGGAAAATGATATCAAGAACCTTATCATGAGTAAGGCATCGATTCATGCTGCCTGTGTGACCCTCATGAAACAGGCGGGCGTAACCCGGCACGAAATCAGCACCATTTACCTTGCCGGGGCATTTGGTAATTTTTTAAACAAGAAAAATGCGACAATTATCGGTTTAATTCCGGAGATCGAATTGGACCAGATAAAAAATATTGGGAACGGTGCAATAACGGGTGCGAACCTTGCGCTGATTAACCGGGGGGTGCGAAAAACTCTCGATGAAATCGCTAAAAAAATCGCGTATATTGAACTCAATGCCGAACCTTCGTTTATGGATGAGTATACCTCAAGTACATTTTTACCGCATACGGATCTCACGTTGTTCCCGATGGTCCAGCAACTATTAGATGAATGCCGGCTCAGGAAGGGGTAATCCAATGGCAAAGATGATCCTTTCTCCGCATTCTCTGGCAACCGGTATAGGTGCACTTCCCCATACGGATCCTGTGGAAGCATGCAGCGATGTTCTGGATATATTCCCCGAATTTCCGTATGTTCCAACCCTTCCTGGAAGGGGGCTGTTGGAGAGTATTGTCTTTAACGATTCCGAACAGTTGCCAGGAAGGACAATACGGGAGGATCGGCTTCTTTTTAACAGCACAACTGACCAGACTGCTTCTCTGGAACGGGTGTACATGGATTATGTTGAAGGCAACTTTACCCCGTATGGACTGCATAAGGAATATGCATCCGGTTTCATCGAAATGATGACCCGGAATATCCCTTGTGCAAAAGTGCTGAAATGCCAGGTGACCGGGCCGGTCACGTTTGGTATGCAGGTAGTTGATGCAAATAAACGCCCGATCTATTACGATACGCAACTTGCTGATGTACTTTCAAAAATGATCGCACTCAAGGCACGCTGGTGCGAAATGGAAATGAGACAAAGTACTGGTGTTGCGGAAACTGTAGTAGTATTAAACGAACCGTACCTTGCTTCGCTGGGATCGTCCGTAGTACCGGTTGATCAGGAAACAGTACGAACCGGGTGGGAGGATATTGCTGCTCTGGTTGAAGGTGGGCTTGGCATCCACTGCTGCTCGAATACTGACTGGGAATTTGTTTTAGATCTTCACCCTTCATTGATATCCATTGACGCTTATGCAACAGCAAAGGAATTTTTGTTATATGCCGATGCAATAATCGCATATATGGAGCAAGGGGGGATTGTGGCATGGGGCATAGTTCCGGCAGAATACAAAATCTTTACCACCGAGACTACCGAATCTCTCTATCAACGGTATCTTGCTGTGAGGACCCAGCTCTGTACACGAATGCCCGAAGACCTTTTTGATGCACAATCCCTTATCACGCCCAGCTGCGGCATACGGTTTGCTGACCGGAATGGTGCCTTTGCAATTATGCAGACAGCAGCAGAGATCTCAGGACGAATCAGGCACAGGGGAAACGGAGCATAACCCCATACCAGGTTTAATGAAGGGTGGATTAATGCCAAAACGTCCATTTACTATTGCATTATCAGGCAAAGGAGGAACCGGGAAGACTACAGTCAGTTCCCTGCTTATCCGATCGTTCATTGACCTCGGGGATACACCCGTTCTGGCTGTCGATGCCGACCCGAATGCGAACCTGCACGAAGCACTTGGTGTCGCCGTCCACGAAACAATGGGCAGTATGCGTGAAGAGGCCTTCACCCGCCATATTCCCCCGGGAATGAACCGCCATGATTATATCCGGCTCCGGTTTCGCCAGGCCCTTGTCGAAGCAAAGGGTTTTGATCTTGTTGCAATGGGACGCCCTGAGGGAAGCGGATGTTATTGTTTTGCCAACGACCTGTTATCGGAATGTATGATCCAGCTTGAACGCGAGTACAGGTTTATTGTCATAGATACGGAGGCTGGTATGGAGCATATCAGCAGGGGAACAATTGGAAAACCGGATATGCTGCTTATAGTAAGTGATCCGGGTGCCAGAGGATTGCGTACTATTGCCCGTATAAAAGAGATTGCAATGCAGCTGGGACTTGAACCGGAACGAATTCATATAGTTTTTAATCGTTTCAAGTCAGGGACAGCACCGGTTGACATCGGTAAGGATATACCGTTGGCAATAATTCCTGATGACCTGCAGGTCGAAGCCGCGGATCTGGCTGCAACGCCGGTTTCACAAATTCCGGCTGACAGTCCGGCCCGGATTGCAGTGCTGAACCTCGCTCAGAAAATCCGGATATTTGCACAGGAAAGATC
>CAYWHL010000053.1:0-13000 GCA_964457995.1 uncultured Methanoregula sp.
GTGATCCCGGCGACCGACGTGTGTCGTGTCCCGTAACCGTTGGAAATTTTCAATGACTGGTTGTCAATGATAAAATGCCGCCCTGATGCTTCGATATAGCCGTCCTCTCGTATGACAAATGCGCCGTCCATCTGGGCCAGCCCTTTGATCACTTCGGCATTCTCCGGCTTGGTGATCTGCCGTTTTTCCCTGGTCTGGCCTTCAAACGAATTGATCGTGCAGGGCCGGGAATGTTCCATCACATGGGGGGTGTCCCCGATGACAAACGCGGTGCCGACCATATGCCCTTCCCTGCCTTCCCGGGATATCTCCAGGCAGAGGTGGAATACCGCATCAAAGACAGTCTCCTGAACCCGGGTACCTGCAAGGACCTGGTACTTCCAGGGGGCTGCCCGGATCCGGCCCGGCTTTTCTGCGGCATGTTCGGTGATATCCTCGCCCAGGAGCAGCATGCCGGAAATCCTGTCGTTACTATCCCGGAGTGCAAGTATTTTCCAGGCAATCCACACCGCTTCCCCGGTTTTTTTCATATTTTCAAAGGCATGGATGGCATACCCATCCCGGCAGAATGCGGGATCATTGATCATCGCAATCATCTGCTTTGCGTACCGTGACTGTTCCGGCACGATTGTCCCGACAAGGTTCTGCCCGGTCATCTCTGTGGGCTGGTACCCAAAGGTCCCGAGTGCCGCGGCATTGGCATGGGTGATGGTCCCTTCATTGTCGGTAGTAATGACAATTCCCGGTATGTCTGCAATAATCTCTTCAAATGAACCGGAATTTACCTTCTCGTTGGTCATTACCTGCCGGAACTCCCGGGATAATGGTCCCGTATCATGGCTTTTCTCGATGATCATGAGATGCCCTTTCAGGGGGTCGAACCCATCCATTCGCCGTACCATCATGGTACAGAGGATCCCGGGACCATTCCGTGTAGCAAGTGTATGGGTGGAACAATGCCACCCGGCCTCATTTTTATCCCGCGACATGGTGCGGGAAAATTCCCGGTACTCGTCCTGCGAGAGGAAAAAGTCGGGAAATTCCAGCGAGTGTACCGCCTCGGGAGTATAGCCAAGGAGTTCTGATAAGTGACGGTTGACCTTCTGCAGTTTCCGCCCGGAGACGATCGCCACTCCCATCTGGGACCCCTCAAGAACCGCATAGAGCTGGAGATTCCGGGAGTTCAGGGCTCGTGATTCGAGATTTTCGCGGATATACCGGAGTATATGACCTGCTGCTGCAAGGAACAGGTCATTCTCGCTCCTGAACCCGGTAAGATTGAATTCTGCTGCATTGTGGAGATCTTCGATCACAAGGGACGTGTTCTGCAGAAATCCCTGCCGGCCTTTTAATGGCCTGCCGGGGGAGATGTCAACAGAGAGGAACGAAGCACCGCACGCTTTGACAGCGTCCTGTACTTTTTTGTTCCCTGGCTCCCTGCCACACATGAGGACGAGATTGTAATCGCGTTCTTTAATTTTGTTCACTGCATTTACCGGTGAGAAAGCCCGGTCAACCCTGAACCCCCCTGCCTGTACAAGAGCAGATAACATGACCCTGGGAAACGGCTGGGAATTCTCAATGAACAGAACTGACGACAAAACCTGTACTACCTCTGGAAACAGACTTGAATAACTGATAGATTGCCAATCGGATAAATATTTATTGGAATTAGTGGGAATCAACGGCTGACAGGTGTCGGACTGAATGTAAAAACCCTATAAAGGACTGTTCCTGACCGGAATAGCACGTGACGAAAATCACATTCTGGAATAAAAAAGTTTTCCTACATTCATTCATGGAATGGTCTCGCGATAAGATGATAGTAATATTAATCCGGAGCGTGCTATTGGATTTAGTGATAGAAGTGCATGGTATTCCAAAAGTGGTCCTCTGGTGCCTGGGAGTCGTCTTCCTGGTTTCGGGAGTGTCGGCATTTACCGTAACCGCAGTTTCGATCAGTCCTTCCGGTACGCTGAATCCCGGTGATTTGGTGAACGTTTCCTACACGGTGTATGCTGCGTCGGGTGTTGCATTTCCCTCGTATGATGATCTCCAGTTTATCTCCGGCCTCGATAATATGGCGTGGTCATATTCCCTCGTGGTCAATGGCGTGGAAAATGTCCGCCCGGTTGTGGGAGGGCGCACCTTAACCATCGCCGGATTTGAGTTGTCATACCGGAACCAGGACGAAGTCCTGGTGATGGTATCCTTACGAGGCCGGATTCCCCTCTCATCGGTACCGGGATCGATGAAAACCCTTGTTACAATCCAGGAACTTGACTCCCGGGGATATGCCATCAACAGTTCGATAGTTACCGTGGACCGCCTGGTTGGTTTACCCACGCCAACGCCAACACCGGCGTTTGGCCGTATCTCCGTAACATCAGACCCGGCAGGCGCAAATGTCTATCTCGATAACGCATACAAAGGAATCGCACCGCTGACCCTTGAGTCGGTGCCAAATGGTAATCACGTCATTGTGCTCCGGCTTGATCGCTATGAAGAGTCTTCCCGCTGGGTTCTTGTGAGCGGGAATTCGCCGTCTGTCTTTGTCACGCTCGCCCTCCTCCCGACTCTTACACCAACTGCGACATCAACCGTTACGCCAACGGGTTCCGGGACGATAGAGCCAACAACGGCACCGGTGGAAGAATCCGGGTCGCTGTCCGTGACGACTTCGCCCCCGGGTGCACGTGTCTATGTCGATGGAGAACTGAAAGGCGTCACACCGGCAACGATTCCCGGGCTCTCTGCGGGAAAGCATACGGTCCTGTTGAGCCTGGCCGGGTACCTTGACCTGAACACAACGATCACGATCAATGCCGGAAAGACATCCGAATACAGTACCGCGCTTACTGAACCTGCAAAAACGCCGGGTTTTGGTGTGATCGCGGCAGTCCTCTCATTCGGTGGACTCATGGCATTCCGGAAAATCAGAAAATAACAGGGAAAAGTTTCATATACTACATCCCCTCCTCTCATTTACCCATCGGTCATTCGAGCAGAAAGGATATTATGGAACAGCTCATGCTAGCTAGTACCGATTGAAAGTACAGGAGCGAACAATGCTAGGAAAAACAGCCATCTGCCTGCTGGTACTCTGTATATTTCTGTGCGGGTGCAGCACCACCCTGCCGGAAAAAACAGGGTCTGTAAAGGTTACGTCATCACCATCCACTGCGGAAGTCTACTTTGATAATGAATATCGCGGTACGACGCCAGCTACTATCAATGCGGTCCCGGCTGGTAACTACACGGTCGAGATCCGGCAACGCGGGTATGAAAACTGGTCCGAATCCATCGGGGTAATTACGGCGGGCACGGTGAATATCTCAGCATCCTTAAAGCCTGTCATGACCCCCCTGCCGACCACGGTCCCGGTCACCACTCAGACGACGATGAAGAAAGAGGTCCCGCAGATCCATGTCGATGGCTACTGGACCTACCCGGCAGTACGGAGTTATTCCAGCCCGATACCTCTCTTTGTGCATGCTGAGGGTGCCAATGTCGGATCTGCGGATGCACGGGAGGTCACGTCATCTGCAAATTTGTATTACAATGACCAGCAGGTCTGCTGGATCAAAATTTACTTCGGTACAATAAAAGCCGGAGGACATGCCACAAAAGACACCATGATGTTCTGCCCGCTCCCTGGCGGGGCAGATGACCATGACCTTGTAATAAAGTTTGAGAATGTGGTTGTCACTCCCTGATCTGCCTTCCTGGATGTGGAGAACAGGGAATACATTTTTTTAGAATCGGGGGATTAAAGAGGCGGTTTTTTCCGGCTCTTTGTTCCTGGAGGGTACTGCACGGGAAAAGAAGAGGCTGCCAGCCCCCCTCACCGGAGTTTATTCCGCACAGCGCCAGTCCTTTGTGCATAGTACATCATCAGGCCCGGCATTTCTATTATCCCGGTAATCATGCACCTGCATGAACCATGGCGCAGCCGGATCGGGTGCACACCCTCGATGTTCCCTGGTACCTGCAGGTTCCGGCACTATTATATCGTCATATACCAAAAAACCGCTCATGATGGTCGGCATCTCCACATATTGTCTCATGGACACACCCCTGAAGGAAGCACTGGACAGGCTCTCTTCCATCACGAGCCTAATCGAGGTTGTTGACGAGGGCCCCCATTATGTGCACGACGCTTCGCTTTTTGAGAGTTATTCAGCGGATTTTGTCATCCATGCACCTTATCACGGGATGAATATTGCCTGCCTTTTTGAACCCATCCGCAAGGCCACTGTCAGGGTCATGACAGACTGCTTTTCAGTTGCCGCAGAGATCGGTGCACCGGTTGTCCTGCACCCGGGGTATCATGCCTGGGAACAGGAGCGTGAACAGGCAGACCGGCAGTTCAAAAAATCCCTGCAGGAACTCTGCAACGCCGCACATGAACTCTCGATCACCTTCTGGTTTGAAAATATGGCGGATATGCATTTTTTCAACCTGCAGACCCCCGAAGACCTTGATCTGATTGAAGGATGCGGGTTAGCCCTTGATACCGGGCATGCACACATCAACCACTGCCTGCCCGGGTTCCTGCAGGCCGGGTTCAGCCATATGCATATTCACGATAATAACGGGAGAAGAGATACCCACAGTCCTGTGGGAGAAGGGGATATCGATTTTGTTCCGGTGATGGCGGCACTGCGGCGTAACAAGGCGACGTCGGTTCTTGAAGTGAAATCATTTGACGGGGTAAAAAAGAGTATCCGGGCACTGGAAAAGATTTGACAGTTATTAAAACTTCGCTTTTTTAGTACACCCCCATCACGGATCCCTTCGATCCGGCACCACATATTCCGGCATTTTTTCGGGCTTATTCTGGAACAACCGGGTTACCGGATCACAAAAGGTTAAAAAACGGATTCGTGCACGCGGTCCCGTATCAGTCCTTGAATGTCGGGTCTCTTTTAATAAGACGCGAATCTTTTGACAAGAAAATGAACGCTCATGGATGCTTTTGGCTGACCAGACCTCAGGTGCGATCAGCCCGGCAGGTACAGGGAAAAAAAGCAGGTATTTCCTGATCCCGCCCGCTCTTATCCAAGCCAGCCAAAGAACCCGCGGTCTTCCTGTTCACGCTTTGACAGCTGTTCCAGCCTCTCCTGTTCTTTTTCCATGATCCGGACCTGCTCTTCCATCATAGCCCGGACCTCCGGATCCAGGGTTGCACCGCTCATCAGCTGGTGCAGTTCCTCTATGCGAGCCTGGTTCCGGATAGTAAGGTTTGCAAGTTCCCGGGCAGCATCACGATCTCCCCCGAAAAACAGCCGTATGATAGCGTTCCGGTTCTGGATTCGGTCCTCAAATGTCCGGGATGAACTGGCGGAGTTATTGAAGTCCCGTGCAATTGCCGAGACGTTGCGACCGATTCCCCCGCTCAGGTCCTCCATATCCAGCAGTGTATGGACGGCGAGCCTTACTTCATTCTCGTTTCTGATCCGTTCACGCTGCTCCAGACTAACATTTTTAAGTGTGGCATTGAGATTCTCATAGCTTCTGTTATGTTTGTCCTGCACTTCGGCAATGGTACGTGCCCGCGTTCTGTTTCTTTCCTCAATCTCAGCTTCTGTTCGTTGCCGTTCTGCTTCGGGGGTTTTAAAGGTGGTGGGCGTTAGGGAGACTGTATCATCATCTCCCTGCTTCTTCTCCTGCTCCCCGGAAGAGACAGACTGCGTTCTGGCAGCCGCGATAGTAATATCAGCATGAATCCCCTGGTCCTCCTTCACAGCGCTCACGGGCAGGGCAAACGTGGTCAGACAGAGTATGATGATCAGAATTATCGTACTTTTTTTCATGGACAATCACCCCATAAAGTGTAATCATCATCTTCCCTTTTCTGATATATAATTTGTTACCCTCTATCCGGCCGGATTATGCGGGATGAAAACCAGCAGGGACAAAACCGGTTCATCAGAGTATGTCCCGTCTCACAAGCATTAACATTCACAAAGAGGGTGAATCGTAAGAGGAAGATCCACGTTATTCCCTGCTGTCCCGGCCAATAACTTCAGAAAGACTGACTTTTGCCGGGGTATGTATCAGGGTATACAATCCGCTCACGGATGAGGTCGCCTTCGATGCCCTTTCCATGGAGAGCATGATTATCCTGATGGCATCGTGAATACCGCCGTTTTTCCAGTGTTCCTGAATGCAGGAATGTGCAATCTGTTTGGTAATCTGGTTTCCCAGCACGACGAAATTGCTCGCCTTCCCTTTACCGGTCTGGCGGACAGCAGAGTCTGTTACCTCTGCCAGGGCATACTCGCCGGCTGTTGCATAGAGTCTTCTTTTCCTGGTGACGCCACCTTCGGTTTCACTCACCTCTCCCACGAGAATTCCGTCCCGATGCATTACCTTTCTTTTATCGTCCCGTATGGTCAGGGACACACCAAGGTCCCCTGCCCGTTTTATGAGGTCTTCATCGGTAACGATCAGTCCGTTGTACAGCTCCTGTTCAAGGGTTTCGGTGGACATCGTGTCCCCACGTGTAATGATCTCCCTCATATCCCCGGCTATGACTGCGCCATGTATCCCGATAAACGCAATTACAAGAGTCATGGGAATGCACGTTTACGGTATGCAGGCAGATGTACAGGCAACCTGCAGGATCCTATGAATGAACTGGTGTACTGCCATAATCTGAACATATCTGAACCGTGTCTTCCCCGCTTCCATTCCTTACCAGTAAAGACCTCATGATAACTGGCAGGGTGGCATTCCCTCACCTTGACCAGCGATGGAGGGTCATCAGCACGGCTACAACCTACCCCCTCTTATACCCGAACTTCCGGAGCAGTCCCGTCCGCGAGGCAACGCCGTCCGGACCTTCAACGCCCTTGGGTTTTTGCCCATCAATTACGCCCATGATCCCCCGCCCCTGTGCCGATTCGGCGATTACCACCTCTGCAGGGTTTGCTGTTGCGCAGTAGATGGTGCAGACCTCCTGGATGTTTTTTATCGCATTCAGGACATTGATGGGGAAACAGTCTCGTAAAAAGAGGATGAAGGAGTGCCCGGCACCAATCGCGAGCGCATTATCCCTGGCCAGCGCTTTTAATTCCTCATCATTACCTTCGATACGGATCAGGCATTCAGCTGACGACTCGCAGAATGCAAGGCCAAACTTTGCTCCGGGGACCGACCCGGAGACCGCTTCATAGATGTCTTCAACCGTCTTGATGAAATGCGACTGCCCGAGAATAAAATTTACGTCCGCGGGCTTTTCAATCGTGACCATTCTGAACTCCACTGGTCCACCCATCGTGTTCACCACAGCAGTGAGATGGGTGTGCCGGAGGATAAATGGGTTGGTATGACCCGCGGGTTAAAAGAAATTTACCCCTTTCCTTGTATGCCTCTCTTTCCACCAGGGTAAAACAGGGATGCAGACATAAGGTACCCATGACCGGGTTTTTTATCATGAACACGCATTTTATATCGGACTTCATTTAATTTACATTCCGGTGATAGTATGAAGAGGTTCCTGATAATCGTAGTACTTGCCCTCCTGGCAATTCCCTTAAGTGTATCTGCACTTGTCACCTATTCCGGGAACCAGGTGAGCATCAATGATCCCGTCAATGATGATATTTTTGCTACAGGAAACATGATCGAGGTGAATGCGCCGGTCCAGAGCGTCATTGCAGCCGGCGGTTCGATTACGATCAACGCACCGGTTAAAGGCGATGTAGTTGCTGCCGGAGGAACCGTTACCATTAATGCTGATGTCGGCGGCAAGGTTGTCGCGGTTGGTGGCAGTATCGATCTCGCAGGCAATGTCAGTACGAATGCGGTGCTCCAGGGAGGCACCGTGAACATAAGGAAATCGGTCACTATCGGAAAAGATGCAATGATCAGCGCCGGGTCAGTACGGAACGCCGGGACGGTTATAGGCACACTTTCGGTTCAGAGCCAGTCGGTGGAAAACACGGGAAGTGCCGGAACGTTTGAAATAAAACCCGAACAATCTCCAGACACATCGCCAGTATGGCTGTTTTCACTGGGTGCAATCCTGCTGACCATTGGATGGTTCATTATCGGGCTTCTCCTTATCAGGATTATGCCGGTCCGGTTCCTGCAGGTTGAATCCGAAGTTCGCACCGGCACAGTCGTCAAATGTGTTGCTGGCCTTGCCGCAATTATCATCGCAATCATAGCATTTGTACTCCTTGCCATAACGATTGTCCTCCTGCCCCTTGCGCTGGTTCTCGGGGGCATTGTCCTCATCAGTCTCCTGCTTGCCAATCTCTTTGTCGCCTCAAGCCTGGGGCGGATCATCTTCGGATACCTGAAGTGGAGCGGGAAGGAATGGCAGCTCTATACCCTTGGATTTCTGGCGCTCTGTATTCTCTACATCATCCCGATCATCAATATCCTCACGTTTGTGATCAGCTTCAGCCTCGGATTTGGGGCTATTTTGTATGCAGTCCGGAATAACTGGGAAGCAATCACGGGGTCTGCCCCCTCCTGATTTTTTAATAGTGTTTCCTTATTCACTTTCATCTTTTGTCTCATTCTGTCTCAGGCGACCCTGTCGTCCTCCCGGCTATAATCATGAAGAAAACCTGTAATATTACGGAGAACCTGAACTGGTATGGATAAAAATCCGGACCTTGTTGCACCCTGTGGGATGAACTGCGGGATCTGCAGCGGGTATCTTGCCAGCACCCATGATATAAAAAAGCAGGGTATACAGATGTCATACTGCCGGGGGTGCCGGCCGAGAAACAAGCACTGTTCATTTTTAAAAAAACGGTGCAGGCTGCTCACTGAAGGCAGGGTGAATTTCTGCTTCGAATGCCCTGACTTTCCCTGTGACCGGCTCAAAACGATTGATAAACGCTACCGGGAACGGTACCATATGAGTATGCTCGAAAACCTGGCGTTCATCAAAGACCACGGAATTGATGCGTTCTTAAAAAAAGAAGAGGAAAAATGGCAGTGCCCCGACTGTGGCGGAATAATCTGCTGCCACAACGGAATCTGTTTTGACTGCGGTGTCGACCGGCTTAAGATAAAGACAGGGCTTTACCGTTGGGAAGAAATCCCAAAAGAAGAGGGGTGATACGAATCCGGAACCAGAGGTATATGAACGGACCCTGAAATCCGCAATATAATCGGATCCCCCGGTCACATTCCCCCGGTCAGTCTGTTCCTGCCCTGGATACGGCAAAGACCGGCTCATAGAGAAATCTACTTAAAATACTCCGTAACAGGATCGTACCAGTGAAGGCGATATGATCATGTCGACGGAAGCCCGTGAATTGAAACGCGATGAGTTTTATCTGGCAGAGAAGGTGTGGGAGCAGTACCGGGGCCAGAAGGCAGATCCTGTGCACGAGAGGATATTCGGGGTATTTGTGAACGGGGACCTTACCGCAACTGCCCGGTATACGAAGCACCCTGACGGCATTGAGATGGACTGTGTCTTTGTACCCGAGGAGTACCGGGGGAAGGGGTATGCCCGGTATGCCGTGCAGGAACTCATAAATCAGTGCGGTTCAGAGACGATCCATATTCATTCAACCATCGT
Source organism: uncultured Methanoregula sp. (assembly GCA_964457995.1). Lineage (GTDB taxonomy): Archaea > Halobacteriota > Methanomicrobia > Methanomicrobiales > Methanospirillaceae > Methanoregula. Next base: position 9,554 of record CAYWHL010000053.1, read on the forward strand.
CCTGATCTCGTTTTACAAGACCTTCGGGTTCTCCCCTATCCCCGAAAACCAGCTCCCCCGGAGTATAAAGGAACGGTTCGTATTCTGCTTTGGCGAGATGGAAGGATGCAATGTCTGCCCCATGGTCAGGAAGGGGACAGCGGCCCGGTAAAACCGGGCGCGGGTACCCGGTCTCCCCTGTGTACTGAATGCCGGTAAACACCCATTGTAATTCCTGACAAATCCTGAAAATATTCCCCAATTCCTGGTTTTACATCCCTGATACACTGGTAGCAAAGCACCCCGCAACGTTCATCTGTAAACGGCCCCATGTACACCGTAATGACACTACCCCTGGACGCATCAGAAGCGTTTTTTGCAAACGATGCCTGGGCACAGGAAACCGGTATCGAGCTGATGGAAGTCTCGGCCGGCAAATCAAAGGTCCGGATGCGGATTGCCGGCTGGCACAAGAACAGTCACGGAACTGTGCATGGCGGGGCAATCTTCACGCTGGCTGACACCGCGTTTGCCCTTGCCTCCAACTCCCATGGGGTCCCTGCCGCGGCCATCAACGCCCACATCTCCTATGTAAAATCAGCCACTGCCGGCACCCTGTATGCTAATGCCGAAGAATTCTCACTGAATCCCCGGATCGCCACGTACACGGTGACGGTCACGGACGATGCCGGGGAGAAGATTGCGATCTTCCAGGGCATGGTATACCGGAAGACACCGAAAGGATAAGGAGTCGTGCCGGGAGGGAACGCATTTTTCACACATCCCGTATCCCGTTTTTGCGGAAACGCTCCAACCACGTAAGGGTCTCCATTCATCTCCATGCAGGATTAAATCACTCCTTTTCCCTTCTCCGGATTTCATTCAGCCAGACACATCCTCCGGGCCAACCCATGCTCATATGTCAAAGGGGCCCCGGCGACACAAAAAAAAACAAAATGGAGGAACCACAACTATGGCAGATTTCGTACAGAACTCCCAGACCAAGAATGCAATTCGCATTCTTGCGAACCCGATTGCAGATGTAGCGGCGTTCAACCTTATCGTCCAATCGGTCATCACCGACAACTCGTTTGCATGCGTAGCATATATGACTGCAGGCACAAGCCACCCGCCCGTCGAAAAGACCCGTGAATCCTATACGGCCCGGTTCAACTACGAGGACGGAAATGCAAAAATTGTAGGTACCGGCACAGAAAGGTTCAGCACCATCGCCGGCTTTTCTGCAGGCACTACTGCGATCCTTGCTGATACCGCTCTTACGACCGCTCACGGCGGCACCGCTGTCCGTGATGCCGGCAGGGATGTATTTTCTGCGACCCTCAGGTGTCATGACGCCAATGGCGAGCTCTACTTTGTGAGTTTCGGCCGTGACCGGGTCACCCTCACCTCATACTCGGACGAAGCCATCCGCACAAGTGTCGAGATCTGGGCTGACACTGTCGCAGCCCTTGCCTGATCGAAATGGAAGGGAGAGGCCCTTGAAGGGAGGGGACGGCACCAGGCCCCCCTCTTTTCTGTTTCTCCCGCCATAATTACGGAGGACCGTTATGGACACAGAAATTACCGCGATTGTCTTAGGAGCCGTGCTCCCGCTTTACCCGCTGCTGTTTGCCATCTACCAGAAGATCGGCACCTATGACGAGATCGTCAGGGAGTTCAGAACACTCCGTGACGAGCATGAACGCTGTAAGGAGGACTATCATGACAGCTGATACTATTACCGGGCCAGTCGCGGAAGTGATCGGCGTATTCCGGGGAAAATCCGGGGGGTTTGAACCTCTTACGCCCACAACACCGCTTACACCTGACGAGGTACGACGCAACCCGATCTTCTATATACTGGACCTGAATTGCGACACGAGCGATGAGAACCTGATCATCGATGTGATCTATGACAACCTCTCCCCCGCGAGATTGCAGGACCTGCGGCGGGGAACGGATATCCCGCGTGGAGTGCGGTTCTGGCCGGACTGGTTCGACATCCTACCCTATGATGAGATGCATGACAATGACGGCCGCTTTGTGTATCCCCGATCACCGGGCATTCATACCGTCCGGATACGCACGGGCCGTCGCAAGTTTGCGCAGATGGGTCGGATCAGGGACTTCAGCCCTGAGAATGGCGGTTACACAAGCCCGGAATTCGAGATCCGGATTTGTGGGGATGAATGACGATGCTGGAAGACTCTGAAAACCCCACTTTTCTTGGCCTCACCGATATTGAGTGGCACGCGTTTGGCTTTTGCCTGAAAGAAGGGTTCAGGTTCTGGAAGAGAACGCCGCTTGCATGGGACGAAGTGAAAAAAATGGCACTGTTACCGGACACAGAAAAACCGCTTTCCCCACAGATCATCGGGGCACTTCTGGACAAATACCACTACTCTATTATCGGCTTTGATCTACCGGAAGATTTTACGCTCCTTGCCGCGGTAGTATATCTTGGTACAACCAATATGCCGGCGCTGCTGAAGATCGCAGCGTCAGTCTCCGGTTTTTTTGGGTAAACCGGGCAACCCCCCGGAAAGAATTGTGGTATGAGAACCCCGCCGCACACGATGTTAGGTGTGCCGGTCCCGGTTACGGGTTGCTGGAGGCGGGCTGTCGCGGGCCGGCCGCCGGGTGGAAGGTAGCGGGTTTTTAGTATGCAACAGTAAACGCAGAACAGGGATATGACCAAGTCATTATGGTATGATCGACCGTGCCGCGGCCGGCGTTCAATATCCTGGCAGTTCATGGTGTAAAGCGCCGGGATATCGCCGGTCACACCGGAAAATATTTTTATCTCCATTTGAATGAAGTAACCAGCGTACGATATTCCTTCCAGACCGAAGACCTACATTTGTTGTACTGGTTGTTTTAATAATCCCATCACATCGTTTACGGTAGTTACCATTTTTATCTCCATGGTGTTGAACGCAGACCATTGCACGATCTCCGGCTCCATCGCCATCTTCTGGAAGGCGTCGGGACTGGGAGCATCAAACACTTCATACAAGGTATGTTCAGGAAGAACGAACCAAGCGCCCAGCATGGTAATGTTGTACTTCTTCAGAAATGATTCCAGCTTATTGAGCAGGTTCAGATGTATCTGTCGCGTTTTTTCATTAAACATCCAGCAGCTCTCAGGAGCATGCCGGGAAATTAACAGGAATGTCGGCATAGCGTAGTCTCACCAGATACCCCTCCAACGCTCCGCTATTTATTAGTATTGGGGATGAAGATGTTTGAAAACGGCGGTCAACAAACCACAACTTGCGTATATACGAAAGGATTTCTGATTTTTTTATCAATGATCAGGTTCATTTTTTTATACATTTCCATTAGTAAAACGAGCCGCATGATACGGACCGCAATCTCACCGCGGTTGGCAATCAGGAGTTTTTTTAAATATCTCATTGCACCACCAGCAGGACATCGCCGTTCTGGACGACATCGCCGGTATCGACA
>CAYWHL010000054.1:0-12772 GCA_964457995.1 uncultured Methanoregula sp.
CACACATCACGGGGGTCTTCTTTCATGGGTGGCACGGGAAGAATTCCGTGGGGAGCTTCTTCAAGGATCACATGTTCCCGGGTGACTCGGGCAAGCCTGCACGCAGCATCGAGAAGTGCTTCGAATTTTTTTCCCGTAGAAGGTGTATAATTATCGATCTGGAGTACTCCCCAGCCGGTTTTGCTCAGTACTCTGATCACTGCTTTATTGAAAAATGATATCCCAGCAGATTCCACAACACCGTTATCGATATCGATGAGGGTGACCTGCCCGGTTACATGCCGCAGATCATAATATTGTATTCCGGGCATCGCATTCAGGCCATCGTCTGGTTAATTGCAGTGAGTTCCGGAATTATTGTTGTTGACCTCATTGCCATCTTTTTAAGTTTGGTGAGAAAACCCTCAACGTTTTCAGGCACAAGCGCGTACCTGAGGACATCATTAATAGTGTCCATGGGTAAGATGGTGACAAGGGGTTTGTACCGCTCTTCAATCAGTACATCTCCAATATTCATTCGGGGGATAAGTATGGTTTTGATACCTGCTTTTGCCGCAGCTTCAATTTTATATGTCACTCCACCGACAGGAAGCACATCTCCACGGACTGAGAGGGAGCCGGTCATAGCGATATCCTGCCGTATGGGAATGCCCTCAATTGCACTGATTACAGCAGTAGCAATACTGATCGAGGCAGAATCTCCTTCTGCACCATAGGTGCCAATAAACTGGATATGGACATCCATGTTTTTGATATCTTTTCCCGTGAACTTTTTTATTAATGCACTGACATTCTTGATGGATTGCTGGGCAATCGATTCCTCGTCTTTCAGCCAGGGTTCCTGACGTTTTCCGGAGACACCGGTGGCAATGATCTGGCCACTCTCACCCTGCGCCGGAGTAACCTCTGCCATTATCGGGAGGACTGAACCTGCGTCATTGCCTGTCACCGCAAGTCCGTTTACGCGTCCTATCCGGGTGCCTTCAACAATGGTCATCTCGTATTCCCTGAGATGCTGGGTAATTTCATCAGATACCTGATCCTCAATCGATCGTGCGGTCTTCTTTGCGGTTATTACATGGACTGATGTCGTCAGGGCAGCATTTTCCTGCCGTGCAATATCCCCTGCAACACGGATCAGTCCACCCATGTCACGAAGCTTTAACGTCAGGTGCCCTTTCCGGTTCGACCGCCGCTTCGCTTCACGGATGATTTCATCAATTGCACTCTGGTCGAAGTGTGGGATCTTCGCGTCATTTTTCACTTCCTGTGCAATAAAGCGAATATATTTACGGCGATTTTCCTCATTATCCTCCATACTCTCCGCCATATACACTTCGTACCCATACCCTCGGATACGGGAGCGGAGTGCCGGGTGCATTCCCTTGATGGCATCAAGATTTCCTGCAGCCACCATCACAAATCTGCAGGGAACAGGTTCAGTTCTGACCATCGCACCGCTCGAACGTTCACTTTGCCCGGTGATGGGAAACTCCCCTTCCTGGAGCGCAGTGAGCAGGTTCTGTTGTGAGTGCGGATCCAGCGTATTGATTTCATCAATGAAGAGCACTCCGCCGTGCGCCCGGTGGATTGCCCCCACTTCAACCCGGTCGTGTGCAGGTGTTTCAAGTCCACCACTCTGGAAGGGATCATGCCGTACATCCCCGAGCAGAGCCCCGGCATGAGATCCTGTCCCGTCTATAAAGGGTGCGATATTTTTGGTATCATTGGAAACAAGCAGTTTTGGCACCATTGCTTCCTCCCGTGGCGTAGTGTACCGCAGTGCCATGAAAACAAATGCGGCGGCTATTATTCCCATAAGCCACTGGTACGTAAGGAATGCATAGCCGATGATACCAATTAAAAGGAGCATAAGCAGGGTATTCCGGAACCGGATTTTTTTCTTTGCTTCTGCTTTATGGGCTGCAACGATCTGCTTGCCCCGCCCCCCGGTCACCGTTCTGATTACAGGATTGTTGGAATCATCAGAATTCGGATATGCAAGGATATCCTGAAGCTCTTCTTTGGGCAAAATCTCGGCCATGCCCTTGGCCAGCATGGACTTTCCCGTTCCCGGGCTTCCAATCATCATGACATGCCGGCGCTGGATTGCTGCCTTTTTTATAACTTCGACCGCATGTTCCTGACCAATTACCTGATCGATGAGCTTCTCTGGTACTTCGATCTCGGATGATGTTGCTATCGCACTTTCAGTCTTCACAACCTCATCTATTATGCTCTGAGGTTGCGTTTCCTCGTGTTGCGGTGTTGATTGTTCAGAAATTTCCATTGCGGAATATACCTCTTTTTTTTCGGAGTTTTCATATAAAATGTCTCATGATAGTTTAAGTACTTTCAGCTGATTACAACCGACAGCCGTTTTCCTCTGGGATCATTTGACCACTTCAAATCCATGCGAAAAACTACAATACCTAATATTTACAATAAATCCATGAAGAAAAACACCACCGCACCGTGTTTAGGAAGAAAACCATGAAAGTGATCTGTACTGAAAAATCCCAAATACTTGCCACCAGCCTTGCCAAGGCACTCAAGACCACGATCGTCGACGTAAAATATTCCCATTTTCCTGACGGGGAGCAGTACCTGATTACCGGTGAACTGGATGATGAGACCATTATTGTCGGAAGTGTGGTGGATAATGACACACTCGTCCAGTTAATCCTGTTGATCGATGCCTGTGACAGTTCCAATATCCAGCTTGTATTGCCATATATGGGATATGCCCGACAGGACAAACGGTTCAGGCAGGGAGAGCCCATTAGTGCACGAGCTGTAGCACACGTGCTCAGCAGAGGCGTTTCAGAAATTATTACGGTCAATATCCATGAAAAAGAAGTACTCAACTATTTTGATGTGCCCGCAAGAAATATTTCCCTTGCACATGATGTAGGTTCATATATTAAAACCCTAAATCTTGGTAATCCGCTGATCCTTGCTCCAGATGAGGGAGCACTCACATTCGCTGAACATGTTGCATCTGCAGGCGGATGGGATTTTGATTATCTGGAAAAAACCCGTCTCAGTGGAGTTGAGGTAAAGATGGCTCCAAAACAATTATGTGCTGCAGAACGATCAGTGGTTATCGTCGATGATATCATCTCTACCGGTGGGACCATCGCCACTGCTTCATCAATGCTCTACCAGCAGGGTGCAAAAGATGTATTCGCCGCATGTGTACATGGAGTGCTTACAGGAGGGGCGTATGTCCATCTTATATCAGCAGGAATCCGTAGCGTTATCTGCACCGATACGATCGAACGCGGGTGCAGCGTGATATCCGCAGCAGAGAGTATTGCAGCAGCACTCAAAAGATGCTGAATATAGACGGTTCATCTGGTGAGGGAGGCGGACAACTCGTCCGGAATGCCGTGGCGCTATCTGCGATTACCGGTGAACCGGTAACGATCACCCGGATCCGGGCAGCAAGACACAATCAGGGGCTGGCAGCTCAGCATATTGCCGCCATTAAGGCAGTTGCATTTACCTGCGATGCCGAGTGCAGGGGCATCTCCCCGGGTTCAGGTACAATTATATTTTTCCCGCAGGAACTGAAATGTCGCGAGGTTTCCGTGGCCGTTGGCACTGCCGGGAGCATCCCACTCGTCATCCAGGCCTGGCTTCCCGTGGCGCTGTGTACGGGCGGAATACTTCATATTACCGGAGGGACCGAGGTTTCGAGGAGCCCGACCATCGACTACCTTGACCATGTTCTTGGATCTGTTCTGCGATCCTCCGGTGCCAGAATAACTCTGGATATCCATAAACGGGGCTATTTTCCAGAGGGGGGCGGGGAGGTGACAGTCAGGGTGGATCAAACGAAGATATCGCCAGTTATACCTGATGATGACAAAGACCATTCCTACTGCATATTTTCCTGTTCATCCAATCTCCCGGATCATGTCACAGAACGGCAGGCATCCGCTGCTGATGCGCGCATCTGTCCGGGGCTTAGCGAACCCTGCACAATCAGCCTGGACCGCCGCACCGGGCCAAGTACCGGGAGTTCCTGCACGGTCTGTAAGGGGGCAAAGGGGGGGATTGCACTCGGTAAACGGGGTCTTCTGGCTGAAGAGGTTGGCAGGAAGGCGGCAAACGCCCTGCTCACTGAGATCAAAAACCCGGGCACTGTGGATATTCATCTGTCGGATCAGCTGCTGGTTTCGCTTGCTCTCTTTGGGGGCTCTTTTACCACAAGCACCCTGACATCCCACGCTGAAACGGTATGCTGGCTCCTTGGCAGGTTTGGATTCGACATAAAGGTACGCCACGGCATTCCAATGGAGTTTTCCGTATGAGATACATCCTTGACACCTCGTTCTTTTTTTATGATCTGACAGTTGACGGGGAGCTGTATACTACCCGGTCCGTTGTTGATGAGCTAAAGGATCTGCGTTCAAAGAGCCGGTTTGATGTGCTGTGCGCACAAGGGCTCACTCTGGCCGTACCCTCAGTGGAGAACACCAAAAAAATAAAAGCCGCGGCAAAAAAAACCGGCGATGCCGGTATAATCTCCGGTACCGACTGCGATCTTCTTGCCCTTTCCCTTGATCTTGATGCAGCAGTTTATACCGATGATTTTGCCATCGGGAACATAGCTCACGCACTTGGGATCAAAACGGTTTCAATGCTGCAGAAAAAGCCCAAAATTGTCATCTGGAAATACCGGTGCAGTGGCTGCGGCAGATATTTCGACCATGACGGGGAATGTCTCATATGCGGTTCGGTAATTAAAAGAAAACTTAAATAGATACCGGCGAATCTTTTTCCCATGTCTTCCCTTAACGATCTGATTGGCAGAGCAAAGATGCTCCTTGCTGAGGGGCATAGTCCAGGTCAGATTGCTGATGAACTATCCCTTTCCATGGAAACTGTGACGTGGCTTCTCACGCAGGGGAAAGGGACAACCGCCCCGAAAGATGTTCACATAGACTGGACCGCGGTCAGCAGCCACGCGCCGATGCTTGAAGAAACAGCGCTGATGCTTCTTCAAAGGTACTATGGAGACCAGTCTGATGAAAATGCATCATCACCAGCTGCCGGAGTCATTGTAGGTATTGCCCTTTCAGGCATCCCTCTTGCAACCATTATTGCAGTGCAGGAAGCCGCAAAACTTGCAATCTACAATCCGGCCAAACAGAACCAGAGTGAGCGCCCGATGGGATCAATCAGCGGGAATTTTGCCGCAATCGGTGGGGAACGTTGTATCATTGTAGACGATACCATAACGTCAGGCAATACCATGCGGGAGGTAGTGAAATATCTGAAAAAACACAATGCGATACCGGTTGCCATCTGGGTAATATTCGATAAGCGCGGTATCAAAGATATTGAGGGTGTGCCAGTCTATTCGCTCTTCAAAATATCCCGCATTGATTAATCAAATTTTTTTTCCGGAGTCAACACAAAAATATTTATATAGAAGTTCAATTCCACCTTTTACATCATCGGAGGATCCATTATGCAATCTGGACAACCAATTATCATTTTAAAAGAAAATGTAGAGCGTAATTACGGGAAAGAAGCCCAGCGCTCGAATATAGCCGCAGCAAAGGCGATTGCCGGGGCTGTCAAGTCAACACTTGGTCCACGTGGAATGGACAAAATGCTTGTCGGTTCAACGGGTGATATTCTAATTACCAATGATGGTGCAACCATCCTGGGAGAAATAGCCGTTCAGCACCCGGGTGCAAAAATGGTCATCGAAGTCGCCCGGACTCAGGATGATGAGGTCGGCGACGGGACAACGACCGCTGTTGTTATTGTTGGTGCGCTCATGGAGCAGGCCGAGGTAATGCTTGAACAGGGGATTCATCCAACCGTGATCGCTCAGGGATATCGTATGGGTATGGAGAAATCACTCGAGATTGTGAACGGTCTCTCGCTCAAAGTTGAACCTACCGATCGGAAAACACTCTTTAAAATCGTGGACACTTCCATAACCGGTAAGTCGATTGAGTCCGTAAAAACCAAACTCGACGGAATTATTGTTGACGCCGTGATGGCAGTTGCCGAAAAAACCAATGGAAAAATCAATGTCAATGATGATGACGTAATGATCAAGAAGCAGAAAGGGAAGGCGATGGATGATGCAGAGCTAATCCGCGGTATTGTCATTGATAAGAAACGCATCAGTGAGGGCATGCCCAAAAAGGTTACAAAAGCAAAAATCGCATTAATCGCAACCCCGCTCGAGATCACAAAAACCCAGGTTAAAGCGAAGATTAAGATCACAAGTGCTGAGCAGATTAATGCCTTTTCCGAGCAGGAACGCGATACACTCAAAAAACTTGCCGATGCGATTATCGCAAGCGGTGCGAATGTTCTTCTGTGCCAGAAGGGCATCGCGGATCCGGTCCAGTTCTATCTTGCCAAGAATGGAATTTTTGCCATTGAGGATATACCGGAAAGCGATATGAAATATGCTGCACGATCACTTCATGCAAATATTGTGAACAAACCGGATACACTCACGGCAAAGGATCTCGGAGCTGCAGATCTTGTGGAAGAGGATACCGAAGCCAACATCACACGAATCTCCGGGTGCAAGAACCCCAAGTCAATCACGATCCTGCTCCGCGGCTCAAGCGATTATCTCCTTGACGAACTCGAACGCGCCGTAAATGACGGAACCCGAGTGGTCATGGACGCCATGGAAGATGGCACGTATGTGGTTGGCGGGGGTGCAGTCGAGACAGAACTCCTCATGAAAATCCGGGATTACGCTTCAACGGTCGGGGGACGTGTCCAGCTTGCCATTGAAGCATATGCAGTAGCGTTTGAATCAATTCCACGCACTCTTGCAGAGAACTCGGGATACAACCCCATTGACAAACTGGTCGAACTCAAGAATGCGCATTCAAAGGGGAAGAAGAACGCAGGATTGAATGTATATAATGGCAAAATCGTGGACATGCTCACAGAGGGGGTACTTGAACCACTGAGATCGAAGCGTCAGTCTATCCAGAGTGCTTCGGAGACAGCAATCATGCTCATCCGTGTTGATGATATGATGGTCACCCAGTCGCGCAGTCCGGGCGGCGCTCCCGCAGCATTCTGAAAAAAATCAATAGTGACAGGGTAGAAGGATGGGATCAATCCCCATTCATCCGGTTTTTTGTGGGATTTTTTGGTAAAATACAGGTATTTCTGAGAAAAGGGGCACCTGTACCGATTGATTTTGATTTATAGGCTGTAAAATATCCATCAAGGTAGTACCAGAATGATCGAATCTATGCTGTGAAGTATGAACAGTATCAGATAACTATTAGAACAATTGATGGAAAAAATATCAGAACCGGTTGCCGAGGTAGTCTAGCCCGGGAAGGCGGTAGCCTCGAAAGCTACTGGCGCTTCCGCGCCTCGGGAGTTCAAATCTCCCCCTCGGCGTTTTTATCTTTAGAGGGAAATTACCAAAATTACAGGATTTTGAAGATTAATACAAATTCTTTACATTCCAATTGCAAAAATATGTGAAATTTTGCGTTAATTTGTCAAAAAAATTGATTTTAAAAGATTTTTTTATTTTTTTTAAAGAATAAAATTATATATAGTACACATTCGTATTATTAGATACTGATGTGCGCTGGTTCAAATAATTATGAGCTGGCGGTACCGGAATTTTTAGATGAAAATATCGTCATGTATGGTGAATGATCATGATCCGGATAAAGAAAAATAAACCACAGATTTCGGCCGATACAAAAACATTTCGTGAGTTCCGAAGGCTTCATCTGAACCGTACCTATATACCAATAAAAATCGGTGCAATAGTTGGATATATTATTTTGGGGATGTTGTCTGCATCCACATCCATGTTCGGTATGCTGATTGGTGCGTTTTTCCGGATTGCCGGATTATAATTCTTAAAAATTTTTTGGTTAAAACAGCCCCCATATGGTTTTTCCTATCCCTGGCATCAGATGTTCTATGGAATAAAAATGAGCAAATTTCATTAAAACTCATCATTCCACGATTACGGTTCCCTGCATAGTCGGGTGAATCGTGCAGGAATAATCATAGGTGCCGGCCTGGTCAAATTTCCTGCTATAGGATTGCTGAGCTGCGAGCACGTTTGAATCCACATTGTCCGCAAACAATATCCTGTGCGGAACTGAATCCTGGTTCACCCAGCGAACAGTTGAACCGGCCTTAACTGTAATACTTGCAGGATCAAAAGCGAAATTTTTGATCCGGATAGTATTGTCGGATACAGAAGCAGTTGTCTGCAGAGCTGGAATAGTTGTTACTGTCAGCTGTTGTGTCGTTTGTTGGGTAACAGGTACGGTTGCCGTCGGTTGGACAGTTGTGGGTGACTGGGTGCACCCACAGACAAGAAGCAGGATGACGGTAATAGCGGTAAGAATGTAACTATTTTTCATAGATTTATTTCCACTGGTTCCCGTATAATAATATGATGTGCCCTCCAGAAAAGTCCCGGGCACCTGTTCTCTTAGTGCTCATGTGAGTGGGGGTTCGATTCATTGAGGAATAAAACCTGTCTGCTTTTCATATCGCTCATGAACTCCTCTGCATGATAATAGTCAGACAGGGACAGATCAGAAAGCAGCTCTGCAGGCAGTGCACATGCAAATTTCCAGCCATGCGCCTGCGGAACAGGGAGGATAGATCCTATTTCGTCCTTTCCCATTTTCTGGATATCCAGCATGACGCGCGTGACTCGTTGCCCTGTACCTTCTTTTCCTGCATGCATTACTTTAACAATAAAATCATTGTATCGTACCTGAGCCCTGCCACCGAGTCGATCCTGAAGCAGGAGCGTCAGCAACCGGTTAAACCTGCTACCGGAAAAAGAGAATATGAGAACCTCCATACCTTTTTTCCCGGATTGTTCAATCACATACAGTCCCTCCTCATTTATCTCTTCAGGAATCCGTACGAGCACGGTTTGCAATATCTTCTGTTCATTTTCACCGAGAGGTAATACAGATCCACCACGGGCACATATCTTCTGTACCCTCCGGCACACAAGTGGTGAAAAACCGCTTTCACCAGCACTGGTCCAGAAGATGCGGGAAGAATCCGATCCGCTTGGAATCACAACAACAAGGTTGTGTCCATCATCACACTTCACCATTGACCAGTTGTGTCCGCCCAGTGAGATCTCTTCTGAGTTCCTGCTGTTGACGAACCGTGCATCAAGCTTACCTACCACCTCACCTTCAGGAGTCACAGCTCTATATTCCCCACCTCCACTGATCACCGAATAGAGCTCCTTCCAGTTCGAATGCCCGAATATCCGCTCAGATTCTGTTCCCAGCATAACCATCTCCCCATCGGTGGTGACATACCCGGATGCAATGAGATGGGTAATAATCTGTTCAAAAATTTTTGGCCCTATGTTGCTGAATACAGGATGAGAGAGTAACGATGCTGCAAGCTGTCTGCGGCTCGCCCGGGAATGGTTATACATATACAGGAAAATCTGCTGGAGTAATACATTGTAAGGTTTTTTGGGGGAGATGAGCTGTTCAACTTCTTTCTGAATTGCACATTCCAGGATCGCAAGGCTGCACAGCAGTTCACACGGATTCTGGAGCACCCATGCCACGTAGGCGGATTTCCCACGCCGACCACTCCTTCCCATACGCTGGAGGAATGAAGAGACAGAATTTGGCGGGCCAACCTGTACAACCACATCAAGGTCACCGATATCAATACCAAGTTCAAGCGTGCTTGTACAGATGATGCAGGCACCCTCAGTCGATGAGAAGGCTTCCTCTGACGTTTTACGCGTCGCTGGCGAGAGAGATGAGTGATGGATGTGAAGATTCCGGATCCTGCCGGCACTTTCCTTCATGAGCTTTTCTGCGATACCTCTGCTGTTGACAAAAACAAGTGCCTTCTTTCCGTCAACGATCCGTACCAGTGCATTGATCCGGTCTTTTTCTTCAGCATTAACTATAAACTGGAACTGTTTCTCTTTGGGAGCATTCCGGACTGCAATGAGCTCTCCCCTTTGCCGGCCATCGGAGAGCCACGCCAGCACTTCCTCAGGATTTCCCACTGTTGCTGATAATCCAACCCTTTGGACTGGTCTTTTCGTAATACGGTCCATCCGGTCGAGTAGTACTTTAAGATGTACGCCCCTGTCGGACTCAACAAATGCATGGAGTTCATCGATGATTATGGTCCGGACGCGCCGGAGATCTGAAGATAATTTTTTTTCCTGGAGGAGCACTTCAAGCGACTCAGGCGTAATCATAAGAAAGTGAGGGGGTTCGCCATCCTTCCAGGAGCGATCGCCCTTGGGCACGTCACCATGCCATTTCATTACAGATAGTGAAGTCGGAATGCAAAAAGCGCCGAATCGATCTTCCTGATCATTAATAAGCGCCTTTAAGGGAGAGATGTAGAGACAGGTCACCCCCATTCTCCCGTTTTTTAAGATATCATCTATGACAGGAATCAGCGCTGCCTCTGATTTTCCCCCCGCAGTTGGTGCAATAACCAGCACATCATTCCCAGTTACAACTGCTGAATATGTCCGCTCCTGCACCTCACGGAGCTCGGTCCATTCCAGTCTTTGGGCAAGCACCTGCTGGAGGGATTCATGGAGACTTGAAAATACCGATGACACGTTTTCTCATAAAACGTAGTCTCTGGCGCATTATGGTCTTTCCGGGTCATTTTTAAGTTATGAGATCGTGCAGTGGCAGACCTGCAGGCTAAAACCATCCAGATCTGCCGCAACCGCAGAATAATTCATCAAATGGGCGTGAATGCCAGCAGATGGGAGATATTGCCATTTGTTCAGGAGATACCTTTTTTTGTTCTGAAAAACGAGAGATCACCATGGATCTCGCAGAGAGAAAATGCACCACGTACCGGATGGGTTCTCCTCCATTAACTCGTAAGGAGATATTTGAACTCCTTGGTGAAGTGCCCGGATGGTCGCTCGACAACGGCCACCTGACCCGGATGTTTGAGCTTGATGGCAGCGACCGGTGCGTTGAGTTTTTTATCGAGGTGATGGCTCTGTCTTCACAGGAAGGACATATTCCGGATATCTGTATGAAAGAAACAAAATTTGTTGAGATTTCTTATTATACGTATCCTGCTGGCGGATTAACAGTAAACGATTTCATTATGGCAGCAAAACTCAACGCCCTAAAATAAGAATTTCAATTAAGAATTCCTTGATGATTTCTATATAATTATTTCAGGTGAAATTTTCTTAATATTTTTTCCCGGATTGCTTCTTTTGGATAAGCTCCGATAATCCGGTCCACCAGCTGACCATGAGAAAAGAGCATAATTGAAGGTATTGCTGTAATATTGAACTGCATCGCGAGGAGACGGTTGTCCTCTGTGTTACACTTACCGAATGTTACTTTTCCGGAAAATTCTTTTGACAGTTCTTCGATCACAAGTCCAACCCTGCGGCACGGAGCGCACCATTCCGCCCAGAAATCCAGAACCACAAAGGGATGCGTCCTTATGAATTCCTGAAAATGCGTCTCATCCACATGCGTCACATCCACCTTTGCCGTGTGTTTCATTTTTTCTTTCAGCTCCTGCATCCGTTTTTCCCGTATCCGGCTTATCTCGTCATCCATAATTCACTGTAGGTACTAAAGTAATTAAATTTCCCCAACAGGGGATATATACGGAAAAACTGAGTAAACTATATCTGCGCTCGCCGACAATATTATACGCCTGATTAAAGGAGCGAGGTAGGGTAGTCAGGATATCCCGACGGGCTCATAACCCGTAGATCGATGGTTCAAATCCATCCCTCGCTACTGATTCTTTTGTAAGTTTTTCCCGCAAGCGTTCGCCATGTAAAAATGTTACCAGAAAGGTCCATCCATGCCATATTTTAATCAGGGTTCGATGAAAATTCAGAATGGGATTCATGCCTTCCTTGCCACCGTCACGATGAACGTCCTGTTCTTATACACCACATCCACATCGGAAAACCCGGCCTCGTTCAGCCACGAAAGCTGGAGTGATAACTTCTCGTTCCGGTCCAGCATATCCCGTCGCTTCAGGATCTCGGCGTGCTGGGCTTCGGTCATCGGCCCACTCCTGAGGAACTCGTTCCAGTAATCGAGGTTCCGCTGTCGGAATAACGCGGTCTCGCCATCTGCCTGGTCGGCATTGACAAACATCCCGCCTCTTTTCAGCGCAGCAAAAATCCGCTTAAAGAGTAATCGCTTGTCCCCCGTTGCAAGGTGGTGGATGGAGAGTGCCGAGCAGACGATATCATATGGCCCACCCAGATCCGAACAACTATAATCGCAGACCACGTACTCCGTCCACGGTCGCGTGGCAAACCGCTTCCGTGCCATGTCCAGCATGTTCTCGGAGATGTCCATCAGCGTGAGGCGGCTGTCAGGGAATTTTTCTAAAAGGAACGCACTCAGAAGACCGGTGCCAGCCCCGATATCAAGGATTGCAGGTTCCGGTGATGGGGATTCCATGGCCCAGACTGCTGCACCATAATATTGTCGCAGTTCCGGAATAACATACTCCCGCTGGGAATCATAATCCTGTGCAAATTTATTGAACGCCTGCCTGATGTGCTCCATGGAAAATCCTGCGGTTCTGCAACTGTGGTTTTGTGCTATTCGGGGTTAGGGTTTTGGAGATTTCTCTTTTATGGACATAAGGGCAGCAAGAAGCTTTCCATGAGTGTCTAAGATCGGACGCACGGCAACCTTCACTTGCCGGCGTTTGGACGTGGTCGTCACCATCGCGGTATAGGTATCATAAAACACACCGGCCA
>CAYWHL010000055.1:0-12651 GCA_964457995.1 uncultured Methanoregula sp.
GCCCGTTTCCGGGCGCTTGCTGTCGTCCGTCATAACATCATCTCCTGTTTTTCAATCAGGTGGACATCCCGCAGGAGCACAAGGCCACGCTGCCCAGCTGTGAGGGAGCTCTGGTTGTCAGCGACCGGGACTCCCTGGTTTGTTGTGAGGGTTTTCTTGGCCATGATTTATCAAAGGTAGAGTTATCACGGTCGTATTTAATAAGATAGGGTTCCGGGCAGAGCGTCCCCTTCTTAAGATGATTATTCCAACAAGAAACAATCAGAACAGAAAAATTTTCATCACTTGTCGGGTTATTTCGAAAT
Organism: uncultured Methanoregula sp.; assembly: GCA_964457995.1. Classification (GTDB taxonomy): domain Archaea; phylum Halobacteriota; class Methanomicrobia; order Methanomicrobiales; family Methanospirillaceae; genus Methanoregula. The sequence goes on from CAYWHL010000055.1 coordinate 306, forward strand.
GAAAAAAGCGATGATGATCTCTGATTTTTCTCTATGCCCGTTTTCCCAGCTCATGGTCAAGACAGAACAGGTGGCCGGGAACATATCCAACGCATTGTATATGTGCAAGAATCGCACATGAGTGTTCCTCTTCTTCCACCTGTTCTTTCACGATCCACTGGAGCATCTCAAATGTTGCATGATTTTTCTTCTTGATTGCAAGGTCTACCAGCCCGTGGATCATGGCAGTGACCTTCTGCTCATAGGCATACACTTCCTCAAACACCCTACCGGCAGAAGACCATTTTACTTTGGGTGCTTCGATATCAAGGAGACTGGCTTTACCACCTCTGGCGATAATGAAGTCCAGAATTTTTTTAACCTGCTCATTTTTTCAAAAACACCTTGATCGCTGCATTCGCATCCGCCTTCATCGCACGCTGGATCAGCTTGGGCATAAAGACAAAGAACAGCAGGAACAGGACAGCAGCACTGACGAATTCCCTGCAGAGCTCGGTCTGTTCTACAAACCAGATCCTGGTTTGAAGTGCATTACTTCCTGTCTTGATCAAATGTGGAGGTTTGGCCGATTCAAGATAATTCAATAATGCACTTTGGGGTGTCATAACAATTCGAAAGCGGAATTACTGTTCAAATCCTTAAAAAAGCACAAAATATGTGAAATATGCTCAAATTAAGATCCAAATCAAAAAATAACGTTAATCTGAACCCAAGCCTCAGCCGTGATTTGAACACGGGACCTGCTGATTACAAGTCAGCCGCTCTGCCAACTAAGCCACTGAGGCGCCATATAATTTAAACATTTAATAGTAAAAAAGATGGTGCTATGATGCATTTTTTCTCCATCCTATCAGGATACCTGCATTATGAAAAACCATCCAACCATATGATGGATATGTTTGGGGTTATGTTATTCGATTGAAGTATTGTAACAATGGCAAACAGTGTTCATTTCCAAACACATTATAGGAACAAGAACGGACTATTTACTACAGATGGCACAACTTACCGTGGATATTGGAGGGAGCCCCGGTATTAATTGCCGTGGATTCTGTGAATATTGTTATTTTAAGAAAGTCCGGGGTTTCCAGCCACTTGGGTGCAGATATTGCCTGCCCTTCAAAAAAGGCTGTGATTACTGTACACGCGGTGTCAAAGAGGAATATAGCGGTTTTAAGGATCTCAAGACCATTGCAGAAGAGACACTCATTAACCTGCAGGGAAAGGATGGCGAACTTGAACGGATCACTATCAGTGGTGGAGGAGATCCGAGCTGCTATCCCAAGTTCAATGAATTGATCGAACTCCTTGGCAGCATGGAGACCCCCCTTCATATTGGATACACCAGTGGAAAAGGCTGGGACGATCCGGCGATTGCTGACCTGCTTATTGACAATGGGCTAACTGAATTGTCTTTCACGGTCTTTGCATCAGATCCTGCTCTTCGCAAACGCTATATGCACGATCCGACTCCAGAAGTCTCTCTGACAATCCTTGAGAAACTCTGCGAAAATGTGGATGTATATGCCGCTGCTGTCATCCTGCCAGGAATCAACGATGGCCTCGTGCTTGAACAAACCTGTGAATGGCTCCAGGACCGCGGGGCAAAAGGTATAATCCTCATGCGGTTTGCCAATACCGCGGAACAGGGGCTTATCCTTGGAAATGGTCCTGTTATAAGCAATCAGAAAGTCCAGACTGTCGAATCGTTCCGTGACCTCATCTCCGATTTAAACCGCAGGTTCACTATTAAAATTTCCGGAACCCCTTTGTGGGATCCTGATATCGGGTCTCCCTTTGCGATTCTTAATGAACCTTACTTACTGGACAAACTCCCCCGCGTGCAACGAAGGGCAACGGTGATTAGCGGGAGTATTGCGGCACCGTTTATTGAAAAAGTCCTCGCTTTGTGCGGATCGAAAGTTCCGGTTGTTCCTGTACGTAAAGAGATCGCGTGCCTGATCACGATTGATGATTTACGTGAACTGGATCTGTCTGCGCTTGAACCTGTTGTGATTATTCCCGGTCGGGCATTTGTTCATGATTCAGAAGCACAGGACGTGCTCTCTTCAGATGGTATCGATCGCCAGGTAATCCGGGGTCCGGAAATGCTGACTGCTGATGCTGAAACCAGTATGGGGATGATTCGCGACCATGTTCTTGAAATGGAGATGGATGGGTTTGCGGACTTGATCCGTACAATAAACCGGTATGGGATTTAACACGATTTTTTTTATTCTTTGTTTTTTTAATTCTGTGATTACTACGAAAAAAAAGAGTATTTTATATGAGTGCTGCAGTGATACCAATCACACCGGACTGGATAATTACCGCAACCGCAATAATTACGCCGCCCATCATGAGCGCGACTGCGACATTGCCTTTCTTGATCTCCTCGAACTCGTCAAACCCTTTTGTGAGTTTGTCAAGGATATTAAGCGCAAGGTAGATTGCCCCGACAGCAAGAACAATACCAAGGATAAGCTGGATAAATGCAACACTGACTGCCAGCAGACCGTCAACTGATATGATTCCGACGCTTAATGCTTTATTAATGCCTACAGAAAGCCCGGACACTCCCGATTGTACGACCAGTGCAATCGCCACAAAGACTGCTGCCACAATGATACCAACTGCTACATTCCCTTTTGCAAGTTCTTTCTCTTCATCTATGTTTTTGTTAATTTTTATGAGAACTGCAAAACCAATATACAGTGCCAGAACGGCAAAGATAATGGAAATAAGCAACTGGATTAATCCTACAATAACATTTATTAACAGCATTTTTACACCTCAATTTACGTAATTTTGTTTGATGATGCGGTAAATAAACATATCGTCAGAGGAATTAGAAAATCATGAATTTTCCGAGAGCGGATTTGAGAAATGCGAATAAAACAATCTCTTGTACCATGCTGCGAGGGGGTTACGATCCCCCGATCTCCAGATCTCTCAAGCTTCGAACGCACAAAGCATTCATCAACCCTATGAGTCTGGCGCCCTAACCAGCTAGGCCACCGCAGCACAAAAGTGCACAATAAAAAAGCCGCAAAAACTATTAAAGGTTCTGATAAAGTGTTTTAATCAGACATTAGTCCTTTTTTGATTGCAGGTACATATTCACTGCAGCAGATATTGCGGCAACTTTTTTTCCTTGTCCAAATGATCCGGCAAGTGTCTGCATCCGGGCATCCTCGTCCCGTTTGTACCGATCGAGTGTGTCGAGGATATGTTCTTCCTGTAAAAAGTGCGTGTGAGTATTTCCTTCAACAAACTGCTGGTTGTTCATAATTGCGTAATGCAGGGGAAGCGTCGTTTTGATACCAAGAATGATATATTCAGAAATGGCGCGGCGCATCCTTTTTATTGTTTCAACCCTCGTACTATCCCATGCACAGAGCTTTGCGATCATTGAATCATACGTGGGGGGGATCGTGTATCCCATATGGATACCGCTGTCCACTCGTATGCCAGGGCCTCCCGGCGAACGGTATCGTATGATTTTTCCCGGGTCAGCAGCGAAGTTATTGAGGGGATCTTCGGCATTGATCCGGCATTCGATTGCATGACCACGTATGGAGAGATCGGTCTGGTCGAAGGGAAGTGACTCACCGGCAGCAATGGCGATCTGTTGCCTCACAATGTCAACACCCGTGATAAACTCAGTTATGGTATGTTCTACCTGGAGTCGTGTGTTCATTTCCATGAAATAATACTTACCATCACTATACAGGAATTCAACAGTTCCTGCATTAGTATAACCAGATACTTCGGCAACCTTCAGCGCTGATGCCGACATCGTGTCACGCAAATCTGGCGTCATGACAGGTGAAGGAGCCTCTTCGATGAGTTTCTGGTGACGGCGCTGGATTGAACATTCGCGGTCATAAAGATGAACAGCATTGCCGTGCTCATCCGCCAGTACCTGTAACTCGATATGCCGTGGCTTTACCAGATATTTCTCAATTAAGATCGTGGCGTCACCGAATGCAGACTCTGCAATGCGCATGGCAGCAGCAATAGCCTCTTCTAAACTCTGCTCATCATTGACGATCTGCATTCCAATACCTCCGCCGCCGGCGCTTGCCTTTATAATCACCGGGTAACCTATCCCCTCGGTAACCTTTTTTGCATTATCGATGTTGTTAACGCCGCCTTCTGTACCGGGGACGACGGGAACCCCTGCGTTCTTCATCATCTGTTTACTGCCGATCTTCGATCCCATAGCTTTGATCGTTTTCCAGTCTGGGCCGACAAAGATTACATTTTCATCCTGGCAGATCTTTGCAAACCGGTAGTTCTCCGCTAAAAATCCATAACCGGGATGTATCGCTTCCGCACCACTCTTTTTAGCAATATCAACTATTCTCTCAATATTGAGGTAACTTTTTGAAGGATGGGCATCCCCAACAAGAAACGCTTCATCTGCATATTTGACATGGAGTGCGTTATTATCAGCAGATGAGTAGATCGCCACCGTCTCAATACCAAGTTCCCGGCATGCCCGCATGACACGGATCGCAATCTCTCCGCGGTTAGCGATCAGGAGTTTATCAAAATATTTCATTGCACCACCAGCAGGACATCTCCATTCTTGACGACATCGCCGATATCCACAAAGATCTCGGTGACTTTTCCGTCAACCGGGCTATGAATGGGATTTTCCATCTTCATGGCCTCAAGCACAAGCAGGGTGTCACCCTTTTTGACCGCAGCACCGCGATTCACGAGTACCTGGAGAACCATTCCCTGCATATTGCTTTTGATGCCTCCGGCAAAATCCCCTCGTGGGATCTTTTGCGGGGTTATACCCGTTACTTCGACTTTACTCCCCCCAACCGAGACAATGCGCACCGTGAAGATTTCTCCATCCACTTCAACTTCCATCTGGCTGGGCATTTCTGTTGCAGGTTTTGTCACGGATAGCTTTTTAGGGATCTCTTCTAAAGTTCGCTCCCCTTTGAGGAACGATGGGGCGATTGCCGGGTAGAGGATGTAGGTGAGTACATCTTCCTCCTTTTTTACAATCCCGGCTTTTAGGGCTTCTTCCCTCATCTTTTCATATGCCGGTTCCAGTAAATCGGCCGGTCTGACGGTAATAACTTCATCATCACCGATGATTAGTTTTTGAATTTCCTTGCTTACCGGTGCAGGTGATTTCCCGTAGAGTCCATGAACATAGTCTTTAACTTCCTTTGTGACGTTCCTGTACCTTTGACCGTTCACAAGGACGTTGAGTACTGCCTGAGTCCCGACAATCTGGCTTGTGGGTGTAACGAGCGGGGGATAGCCGAGATCCTTTCTTACCCGTGGAATTTCTGCAAGTACCTCATCCATACGGTTGAGTGCGTCCTGTTCCTGAAGCTGCGACACAAGATTTGAGATCATACCTCCAGGTAGTTGGTAGAGGAGGACATCACTGTCAACACGCTCTGATATTGGATTAAGCAACCCTCCATATTTTTCCCGGATCTGCATACAGATATTGCGTACTGCACGGAGCTTAACAAGGTCAATGCCGGTTTCTCCTGGTGTGCCGATAAGGGACGCAACTACACTTTCCGTGGGGGGCTGGGATGTGCCCATGGAGAATGGCGACATTGCGGTATCGAGAATGTCAACACCTGCCTCTATGGCAGCCTGGTAACTCATCGGGGCGATACCACTAGTCGCGTGACTGTGCAGATTGACCTTTACATCTACAGCCTTTTTTATACCGATAATCAGCTCCCGTGCAGCTCCTGGCATGATAAGCCCTGCCATATCCTTTATGCATATGGAGTCGCACTCATGGGCGTAGAGATCTCTTGCCATCTCAATGAATGTTTGTATGGAGTGAACAGGGCTTGTCGTGTAGCATATAGCACCCTGAAGGTGGGCTCCGACATTTTTTACCTGGTCCATTGACCGTTTCATGTTCCTGATATCGTTTAACGCATCGAATACACGGAAAACATCTATCCCGTAGGTATGCGCTGCGGTGACAAACTTATCGACGACATCGTCCGGATAGTGACGGTAGCCTACCAGATTCTGCCCTCGAAGGAGCATCTGGACAGGTGTATGCTTCAGTTCGTTTTTCAGAGCACGCAGACGATCCCATGGGTCGTCATTTAAAAACCGTATGGAAGTATCGAATGTTGCGCCGCCCCAGGCCTCAACAGAAAAAAAACCGCAGTGATCGATCTCATGAGCAAGAGATAGCATGTCTTCAGTACGAAGCCGTGTTGCAATGAGTGACTGATGAGCATCACGCAAAGTAGTATCAGTAATATAGACTTTTCCGGGAAAAGGTGTGCGCATGAGGATCCTCAGGGCTTCTGCAGGATCATATTAAGCCTCTCAAAACATCATCGGTAAAGTATAAAAAATTCACTAAACGGAATCAAAGTGAATAGTAAAATGATGATGGCAATAATTCCTGCAACGATGTCCATCGGTCTTGTTGAAAATTTTGGACACATGGTTCCCCCTGAATGATATCCACGGACTGCCAGCAATTCTGCTGTATCCTCTGCCCGTATGAGTGCACCATGAACAAGTACCAGGCCGGCAGGGACGAGACTGTGTACTCCCCATTTTATTCCTTTGATCTTCTGAGCCATTTGAATTCGTTCAAAGTCAGCGGCAACTGATGAAAGGGATTGCATTCCCATCTCAGCGATCATACCCAGCTCAAATCCGGCCCTGTTGCCTAATAACCAGACTCCAATACCAAGGAATTCTCCAGACTTCTGCTCACTGTAGACCCACATACCAATCAGTACGATCACGGTCATCCGGGTGAAATAGGATAGCCCCCCACCTCCATAAATCTCCAGCACAAGACTGAAAAATGTTATCATAAGAATTAATGAAAAAACCCGTCTGATCCTTTTTGCGAGCTGCACGCTGGGTGTAAACACAAGCCACCAGAAAAAGACAGCAGCAGCACCCTGCAGGCTTAAGAAGGCTGCAAGCGAGAGCACTGCAGAAATTGCAGTTCTTATCCGTGGATCCTGCATGCAGCCTCACAGAGATCATCCAATGAAATATTATCTGGTCTGGATCCGAGATCAGTCAGTCTTTTTATTGCTGGAGGGATATTGTGCCAGTTTGAAAATGCATCCGGAGGTCGGCCACAGTCAATCAGAACGCCATCAACAATTTCCCAGATCCTGTCGACCCGTGGAAGGATGGTTCGTTCATGGGTAAAGATAACGGTAATACCGTGTAACTGTTTCCCGATTCGTGAACATAACGCTGCTTTTTCCTGGCAGTCAAGTGAACTGAACGGTTCGTCGAACATAAGAAGATCAGAGTCTTTGGCGAGTACACACGCAAGGTGCAGGCGCTGGAGTTCTCCCCTGCTCAGTGAGTGAGGTGATTCCTCACTTCGGCTTTTTAGTCCAATATCTTCAAGAATTTCATCATATGCGATTCCCCAGGATGCACACTCTTCTGCAATAGTAATTCCTGTAAGGAGAAGTTCCGGGAACTGGGGCGATAGCACACTGGATTTAATCTCACATTTATCAATGTCTCCTCCTGAAAGTGGGAAAAGCCCTGCTATCATCATAGCCAGTGTCGATTTCCCGCTCCCCACATCTCCGCTGACAAGATGAACCCCTTCATTGAATGTTCCCGATGCAGAAAGTGACCAGTGGTCACGAATTGCATATGCCTTGTTTAATGAGATTTTCACTGTCAGATCCCCTGGAGAAATGGGTAATATGCTGTGCCTTTAAGGAAAGAAAATACCTGTTTTGGTGTACCTTGATATAAAATACGGCCTGAATAAAAAAAGAGGAGATAATCGCTGTGAATGGCGGTGTCCATCTGCTGAGTACAACGTATAACATATTCAGCTCCTGAGGTCCTGATTACCTGCCCAATCATATCAGACCAGCGTGCATCAAGATGCGAATCGTACTCATCAAGAACCAGCATCTTTGGGCGATGAACCAGTGCTGCAGCAAGGGAAACGAGCACTTTTTCACCTCCCGATAACTCATGTATCGTTCTGTTGAGAAGATGCGAGATACCCAAAGTCTCCGCAGATACTTTGACCAGTGGATCAATTTTATCGCAGGAAACATGCCGGAAACGCAGCGGAGATGCAATTTCATCAATTACGTTTACAAAAAGAATATTCCGGTCAGGAAACTCATTGACCCAGCCAATATCGGTATCTCTCGGTGAAACTGTATCAATCAGGATAGTACCGGAGTCTGGCACTGCAATTCCGGCGCAGAGCTTGAGAAATGTAGTTTTCCCACTACCATTTGCACCGATTATCGTTGTAATACCTGGTTTGATGGTAAGTGCGTCAATTGCAAGATTTCTGTATTGAAGGGATTCAATGGTAATCATGGGAGTCGTTTCGCAATCATGTATGTAGTATATACTTTAATCATATCACCCGGTATGAAGGGAAGCACTCCACTTACCACTGCAGGGGCAAGTCCTGTGCCAAGGGAATACATCAACCATGCTACTCCACAGACGTAAATGATACCAGTTCCGGCAAAAAGGCCTGCAATTCGTATGGCTGCAGATTCGTGTTCATAGGCATGTCCGACAACGAACGCTGCACAGGCAAATCCAATAAGGTAACCGCCCGTTGGTCCCAGAAGAATACCGAACCCGGTCACCCCGGTGTGAAATACCGGAAGGCCCAGTGCACCAAGAACTATATACAGCGATACCGGGATGATGGCATATCTCTTCATCACCGCACCTGCCAGCAGTACAAAGAGAGTCTGAAGTGTCAGGGGTACAGGAAAGAAGGGTATTGACACCCAGGCCCCGAGACTGATAAGTCCGATAAAAGCAGCAGTGTGCGCAGCAATTCTTGATTTGTGCAGATCACCGAACATCGTCAACCATAAAAAATTGAATGGTTGACGATAAAAAAGTGCCTTTCACTTACTGGTGATAACAGTCACCTGCAATAACCCGCTCGATCTTACCGTTATCTTTCCTGATTATAAGGGCACCGAACTCATCGATATCAATTGCCTCCCCTTCAAAGCTGTTCTTGAGGGTCCTTATCTGCACCCGGTTTTCGAGTGTACAGGAAAGACTTTTCCATTCCCTGATGATTGTTTCGTATTCACCACTCTCTAACAGAAGATAATGGCTTTCGAACTCCTTGAGAATTCGTGCGAGGAATGAAGCGCGGTCTACTTCATGTCCTACTTCCGCGCTGATAGATGTGATGTCTTTTTGTAAAGCCGGTGAAAATTGGCTGAGCGTTACATTTACATCGATGCCAATACCTAACAGGCAATAGTGAACCGTATCTGCTTCGGCTGCCAGTTCAAGAAGGAGTCCGGCTACTTTCTTGTTACCGATAAAGATATCGTTTGGCCATTTTATCAGGGCACCGATATCGAATTCCTTTCGGATTGCACGGGCAACTGCAATAGATCCTGCCATTGTAATCATGAAGACATGATCGATGGGTACACGGGGTTTAAGAACGACCGTAATCCAGATCCCACCACTGGGAGAGACCCATGCTCTCCCCATTCTCCCCACTCCCCCGGTCTGTTCTTCGGCAATGATAACCATGCCGTGCATTTTCCCGACATCTCCTTCCGAGCACATTTGCTTACCCACCCAGATGGTGGAGGGGGTGATTTCGAGATATCGCATATTTTTACCGATGAATTGCGTTTTTAGTTTTTTATGCACTTCATACGGGAGAAGCTTATTGCTCGTCCGGGTGAGTTTATACCCCTCTTTTTGTGAAGAGTAAATGTCATAGCCCATCGCACGGAGATCTTTAATATGCTTCCACACCGCTGACCTGGAAATTCCCAGTTCGTTGCTGATCGTTTCTCCCGAAATAGGAGCTTCTGCTCGTTCGAGGACTTCAAGTACTTTGAATGCAGAATGTGGCAAAAGATTCACCTCCTTGATCCGCTTTGTTCTGAAGGCAGAGGACAGGGGTCTTTGCCACACACCTGTCTGATTATTTCGGACTGGTGCTCCATAAGGGTGGCAAGATCAAAAATACCTGTGATATCAACTATACCAATAGCCCCGATAGCATTTCCTTCACTATCTCTGATCGGACTGACTGTCACGGGAACTCCCTTGTAAGTCCCGGATGAAGGCGTAGTTTTTATCGGTATATTTTTTGCTATTGCTTCAAGGAGTACAGGGCCGGTATAATGCCTGTCGATAACTCTCCCGTCTTCGACGCGTATGCCGTCTTTTTCCACTGACTTTGCGGTCACTGGCAGCCGGTGGACCATTTCGTGGACTGCAAGGACAAATGGCTCGAGATCGCCTGCCTCTGAGCTGCAGGACAATGAATAATGGTGCATTGAATAGTTACCTCTCTTATAACACTGGTGAATTTCTATCTAGAAGAAGATTACGCATCAGAGAAATTCCATCTTATAAGGGAATAACATACTCAGGAGACGCATAATGACTGAGGGTCCGTTTTTAAGAGGAGATAAGCCCCCAAACCGTTCCTTCCTGAAATTGGAGTGCAGATTTAATATTCTATTAATAAATAGACCAGAATGCTTAATATAATTTGAAAAAAGATAATGAAATTAGCTTCGTTGTAGCTACAGCATGCTATGGTGGAGAGTCGAAATCTATGATTTCGGGGCTCAGAAATGAAAAGTAGGAAGTAAGATGTATGACAGTACGATCTGATATATCAACAAAGCGGTCCGGACCGCTCGATATCTGGGGTGGCTCATGGCGCCTCATGATAATTCCGGTGTTGCTGTGCATGATACTCCCCATCGGGGTCAGTGCATTTATGTTCCGTAATGACACTGCCCATACCGGCGTATATAACGATGGGGGAACGAGACCGAACGATGTCCTGTTATGGAACTACTCTTTTGGAGGTTTTCAATACCTCAACGCATCTGAATTTACGTATATCATGGATAACAGCACATACGCGAGTCCCGCGGTAGTAAACGGGGTTGTATATGAAGGGAGCCTCGGTAACCATATGGCTGCGTTCAATGCGATGACGGGTGAAAAACTGTGGGATCGAGAATTTGATGGGGATATTCACGCAAGCCCGGCTGTAGTGAACAACGTCGTCTATTTTACGAGTTATGATAACAAACTGTATGCCCTTAATACCAATGACGGTTCGGACTACTGGGCAGCTGCTAATATCGAGGCGGCAGGTCACTCAAGTCCCGCAGTAGTGAACAATGTTGTCTATGTCGGCAGTGACAACGGCAAGATATTTGCGTTCAATGCTGCTACCGGTTCATCAATCTGGCAAAACCGAACAAACACCACCCCGATGGGAATAGATGCCAAGATGCACTCGAGTCCTGCCGTTGTCGGTAATGTTGTTTATATTGGGAGCGAAAACGGGGACGTGTACGCATTAAACGCAACAACGGGCGTTGGTGTCTGGAACTACACCACCGGAGGTCCTGTTTTATCTAGTCCTGCCGTAGCAGATGGTGTTGTGTACGTAGGAAGCAATGATGATAATTTATATGCACTGGATGCAACCAATGGAGATTATCTCTGGGCGTATGATACGTTTAATGGCGTCCAGTCAAGTCCTGCGGTTGCAGGAGATAGGGTCTACGTCGGCGATAACGACGGAGATGTTATTGCCATTAACATAAGCACACATGTACCGGAATGGACATTCACAAATCCTACTAACCGAATTGTCTCAAGCCCGGCGTTTGCAAACGGTATTGTGTACGTGGGGAGCTACGATGGCAAGATTTATGCTATCCATGCCAGTAATGGAACGGAATACTGGAACTACGCTACACAAGGTGTCGCACCCAACCAGATTTATTCCAGTCCAGCGGTGGCAAATGGTGTCGTGTACATTGGCGGCGGGGAAGGCAATACCAATTTGTACGCAATTGGTAACCAGACTCAGGCACCCATTGCAGCATTCACAACAAACGTTACGTCAGGTACAGCACCATTTGCAGTATTGTTCAATGACACATCAACCGGTGGCACGCCTACGGCATGGAACTGGAGCTTCGGTGATGGGGCTTGGTACAATACAACCGTTTCAGCCCAAAGGAACACAACCCACACATACACGGTAGCAGGAACGCCTGCCGCGACGCTCACAGTTTCTAATGCCGGTGGAAGCTCAACATCCCCCGGAACGACAATAACCGTCAATGCTGCGCCTACGGCCGCGAATGATGGCATAGCGATCTTCCGGCCATCAACCGGGTACTGGTATTTCGATAACGAACTTGATGGTGCTATCAATAAATACTTCCGCTACGGAGGCAGTACTGACCGTATTATCAAAGGGGACTGGAACGGTGACGGGAAAGACGGAATAGCGATCTTCCGGCCATCTACCGGGTACTGGTATTTCGAC
>CAYWHL010000056.1:0-12591 GCA_964457995.1 uncultured Methanoregula sp.
AATATACGCTGCAACCTTCTCAGGGGTCAGGAGCCCCACCGTATCACAGAAACAGAGCCGGTCTGCTCCGCGATGTACACCTTCAGAAAAGATCTCCTGCAGGAACGTTTGATCCGCCCGTGAGGCATCTTCACCGGAAAGTTCGACGATAAGCCCCCGACTCTTCGCATACTCCACTGCTTCATAAGCCATGGCGCACACCTGGTCCCGGGTCTTGCGCATCTTCTTTGCGATATGAAGGTCACTTACCGGAACGACAAGGTGAACCGAGTCTGCGCCGAAATCGGCAGCAAAGTCAATATCTGTTTTGAGGGCGCGGACATAGGTACAAATCTCTGCAGGAAGCCCGGCTTCTGATATGAGCTTTATTGCATCCCGTTCTCCTTCGGATGCGGCTGCAGAACCGACTTCGATGGCATCGATGCCAATGGCCGCAAGCCTGGTCGCAATCTCAAGTTTCTGATCCGGGTTTAACGAAACACCCGGGGTCTGTTCCCCGTCCCGTAACGTGGTATCTAAAAAGCGCAGGTTATTGACAAATAAAACATTCACTCATGGCAATCACCATAGTAAGGCATTGGAGAGCAGAATATAAAAATATTCGGGCAGATTTAAGCCTGATTCCACAATATTATATGATTCTGCTTCCCATAGAATAGCAGCAGTACAGGTCCGGATTGTATGGCAAACTCCCGAAATGAACATAAATCTCCTCCTGAAGGCGGGACCATTTTCCGGCAATGCCGGGATTTACAGCAGGCAAAAACCCGCGGGGAACTGGGGGACCGCATTGCAGTACTGGTACTGCAGTATTCACCTTCAGATATCCAGCGGATGAGACGAAATTTCAGCAACCGAATCCAGGACATTACACCCGAATACCGGGACCGGCTCACAAAGAAGATCACTGAATACCTGCTGGGAACCTACCAGCGCATACGCCTTTTACAGCAGCAGGGTGTCTTTAAGACAATGCACGAACCGGTCACGAATCAGCCGAAGAAGTACTGGGACATGGCAGTTGCACAATGTCAGGATACTGACGGGAGAGATGCCCCTGACCTCAGGTTTTTGAAATACCTCCTTTCCGGGTTCTGCATGCTCGTGCTACGTGAACCGGGACACCCGGCAGGTACGCCGTTCCCCGGTGGGGATTCTGTTCAGTTTACCGGTGGTGTCTACTATTGCCCGGTACGGGAAAAAGCCAATGATGTGGATGCAGCGCTCTGCCCGTTTTGTCCGGCGCTCCAGACTCCTGATATTGGGTATCTCAGACCACCGGTCAATCCAAGCGAACACCAAAAGCAGGAGTTTATTGAACACTGCCATAAATTCCATAATTTCAACGGATAACTCATGAGTCCACGGGGATTTTTCATCTTTTTCGTCTGACCCGATAGAAAATATCTAAATATGTAACCAACGAAGAAAAGGTATTATTCACTGAAAGATTTCAGTTTATTCCCTTCAAAGTTGGGTATTTGCCGATATCGTACTGAGGCCTATTCATGGATGATGACCGAATTGATCTGGAGAATTCAACACTATATATTAATCGTGAACTGAGCTGGATACGGTTCAACCGGCATGTGCTGGATGAGGCACGCGACATGAGCCACCCGTTACTGGAACGGGTAAAATTTCTTGCGATTTTTGCCAACAATCTGGATGAATACTTCATGGTACGAGTTTCGGGTCTCCAGCGCCAGCTGGTAAAAGGTGTCCTGAAATATCCTCCGGACGGGATGACTCCTTCACAGCAGCTGGAGGCAATCCGGAAGATGCTCATCCCGGAACTTGAGGCCCAGTACTATATCTGGCATGAAGAGATACTCCCGCGGCTGGACGCTGCAGGCATCCACATCCATATGTATGCCGATCTCACACAACAGCAGAAAGAGCTGATGTGTACATTCTTTATTAATGAGATTTTTCCGGTGCTGACACCTCTTGTCTTTGACAGCGCTCACCCGTTTCCCTTCATATCAAACCTTTCACTTAACCTTGCGATCATTATAAGGGACCAGAATAATAAGGATTTTTTTGCAAGGGTCAAGGTTCCGACTAACCTGTTCTCACGACTCGTAAGGATTCCCCCCAAAAAAACAGGCGATTCCATTGATGACTCGGTTGTGCATTACGTTTATCTTGAAGAGATCATTTCAGCAAATCTTGACATGCTTTTTCCGGGACTGAAAGTTGTTGCATCCTTCCCGTTCAGGATTACCCGGGATGCAGATATCGATATTGAAGTTGATGATGCCTCGGATCTCCTCACCACGGTTGAAGAGGTTATGGAGCAGCGAGCACGGGGAAAACCGGTGCGTATCGAACTTGAATGTTCCATGCATGAAGGGATCTGCCATATGCTTGAAAAGAAACTGGGGGCAACTTCCGGCATGCTCTATCGGGTCGGTCATCCCGTTGGTATGGTTGATCTTATGTCGCTTCTCTCCCTCGATCGTCCGGATCTGAAAGATATCCCATTCCAGCCTTCGATCCCTTCAGATCTCGCTGAAGGGAAGGACATCTTTTCTGCCATCCGCCATCATGACATTCTGCTGTATCATCCGTACGATAGTTTCTCTCCCGTCATAAATTTCCTGCGCCAGGCCGCACATGACCCGGACGTCCTTGCCATCAAGATTACGCTCTACCGCGTGGGATCAAACTCACCAGTGGTAAACGCCCTCATGGAAGCCCATGAAAATGGCAAGGCAGTTGCAGCACTCATTGAACTTAAAGCGCGGTTTGACGAGGAGAACAACATTGGTTGGGCACGTGCGCTTGAAAACGAAGGAGTGCATGTTGTCTATGGAGTGGTAGGACTCAAAGTCCATGCAAAACTCTGTATGGTCGTACGAAGAGAGAAAGACGGTATACGACGTTACCTGCATCTCGGTACCGGCAATTATAATGCTACAACAAGCAGAATT
This sequence comes from uncultured Methanoregula sp., assembly GCA_964457995.1. Lineage (GTDB taxonomy): Archaea > Halobacteriota > Methanomicrobia > Methanomicrobiales > Methanospirillaceae > Methanoregula. The sequence goes on from CAYWHL010000056.1 coordinate 2,937, forward strand.
TACACGGATTTTGGCCTTTTTACCTGTGATAAGGAAAAGGGAGAGGATGTTGCAAACCTTTTCAATCTGCTCACCGGGTACGCACGGATTTCGAACTATCAGAAGCTGCTTGTAGCTCCGGTTACCTTACGTAATGGAATTATCGACAGGATAGACCGGGAAATTTCCCGGCACCGGGAACATGGAGACGGGCACATTATTTTCAAGATGAATGCACTGATTGATCCTCTTTGTATTACTGCACTCTATCGTGCATCACAGGCGGGAGTTAAAGTGGATCTGCAGGTCCGGGGAATCTGTTGCCTGCGACCGGAAATTACCGGTGTGAGTGAGAATATCACGGTCACTTCCATTGTTGGCCGGTTCCTTGAACACGCCCGCATTTACTATTTCCACAACGGCGGCAATGAAGAGGTATTTTTGGGAAGTGCCGATCTCATGCCACGGAACCTTGACCGCAGGGTGGAAATTCTTTTCCCGATCGAAAATCCTCAATACCGCAAAGCAATCGTGTCAACGATTCTTCCCGTGCAGCTTAATGATACAACCAAAGTTCGTTTATTGAAACGTAATGGTTCTTATGAACGCCACAAACCGTCCGATGACATGCCCCTGCTTAATGCGCAGACATGGCTGCTTGATCACCGGGGAATCTGGAATAATGGCATTAATTAATGAACCAGAACCAATAAGAGCGGAATGCATTTTTGGTACGCAACGACTTCTTCCTCTCCTTGATGCATTTTCCAAAGAGATTGATGGCGTAAAAAAGGCAGAAGACAGAGAACATATCCATCGTATGCGGGTGACATCACGGAGACTTCGTGCAGCCCTCCCTCTCTTTGTCTCATGCATTCCGGAAAAAAAATACCGGGTGTGGATGCAGGAGATACAAAGGATAACCCGTGCACTGGGAGAAGCCCGTGATACTGATGTCCAGATTGCATTTATTATAAAACTTATAAAAAGGAGAGAGGACGGAATGCATGAGAATGACCCGTCAGTTTCCTCACCAATCCTTCTAAAGGGAGATTTGGAAACAATTCTCCTCTCACAATTGCAGAAAAAACGTTTAAAACTCCAGACTGCCGTGATTTCAGCACTCGAAAAGCTGGAAAAAAGCGGAGTCATTGATGATATGAGGATTTTTTTTACCAGTCAGACAGTGCAGGTAAAAAGCACCCGTAAAAAATCTTCTCCTTACGGTATCCCGGCAGTTGCTGCCAGCCGGATTTCCCGGCGTCTTAATGCACTTTTGTCATATGAACGGTGGGTGCATAATCCGGATGCCATTGCAGAACATCATGCAATGAGAATTTCAGCAAAAAAACTCAGATATACTATGGAAATATATGCTCCGCTTTACCAGCTTGGACTTAAAAAACCTCTTTTTCGGGTGAAAAAGATCCAGGAAATTCTTGGAGACCTGCATGATTGTGATGTCTGGATTAACACGGTAATGGTCATGCTGTTAAAGGAACGCTCAACGTTCCGGACGACCAGCTCATCAAAAAATATTCAGGTGTGCAGTGTGACTGGTTATAAGCACTTTTTGTCTGAAAGAGAGAAGGAGCGAAAACGCCTTTACCGGCAGTTTGTGCGGTACTGGGATTCACTCGTGCGTGTCCGCATCTGGGAGAACCTTCAAAGAACACTGACTGATAAGAGGAAGAAAAAATTCAGGGTACCTGTAAAATTTGCGGTAGATGAAATCCGTTCATCGGTATCCTCTCTTTCCGGTCAGTTTCCGGAAGGACTAATGCATAGTCGAAAAGTAACTTCCCTTGCCCTTATGATGTTTGATGATCTGGCCCCGCTTCACAGGATGAATGAACATGAGCGATTCCTTCTTGAATGCGCCTGCTCTCTTCATGACATCGGCTTGAAATATGGTCAGAAAGGACACGCGAAGCGCAGTGCGGATATGATATTATCCGATGAAAATCTTCCCATCGATATAATCGACCGGGGAATTATTGGGATGATTTCAAATGCCCATCGTGGAGAAATTCGGTTTGAATCAAAGGGCATTTTTTCCCTTCTCTCATCAAAAGAACGTGATTATCTACTGATGCTTGCATCTCTGATCAGGATTGCTGACGGTCTGGATTATCGCCATATCGGATCAGTGGAGTCTGTCCACTGTCTCATTCATCCTGAAGAGGTAGTTATTGAAATTTCTGCGAAACGGGAGGCATCTGCGGAAATGGAACGAGCTCGTGAAAAAGGAGACCTTTTTACTCAAGTATTTGAACGGAAACTGGTGATTCGTTGAAAACCAGAAAGATTGGCCCGAATGGTCGGGTTGTATCATTTATTGATATCGGGACCAATTCAGTTCGTCTCCTGGTAATAAGGCTCAATCCCAATCATTCGTATATAATTCTCTCGCAGCAAAAACAACAGATACGCCTTGGTGAAGGAGAATTTGAGGAAGAAGAAATCCTACCTGAAGCAATAGAGCGGCTCGTCATCGTCTGTAAAAAATTAACAGATCTTGCCCGTACTTTTAGTACAGATGAATTTGTTGCTGTTGCAACATCAGCCATGCGTGAAGCAGCTAACCAGCACAAGATCCTGCATCTGCTAAGGCAGGAAGCCCAGATCGATGTCCGCGTAATTTCAGGACATGAAGAAGCACGCCTTATTTATCTGGGTGTTTCAAGCGGGATTCATCTTGGGGATCGTCAGGCATTTTTTATTGATATCGGCGGAGGAAGTACCGAAATTGCCGTAGGCAGAGAACAGAATTATCATTACCTGGAAAGCTTCAAACTTGGGGCAATCCGCCTGTCTAACCACTATGTATCCGGTGACGGAACAAAACCAGTATCACTGGACGAGTATAAGAAAATCCAGCAGCATATCAAAGATGCTATCATCCACTCAATCCAGAAGATACGGAGACAAAAACCTGACCTTGCCATTGGAAGTTCAGGCACTATTATAAATCTTGCCGAAATTGCGCAAAAAGCCATTCTCCAGAATGGAAGCACCAATAGCACTATTCTGACTTACAGGGATTTAAGAAAGGTCATTGATCTGCTGTGTTCTCTTCCGCTTGACCAGCGGAGGAAAATTTCCGGTATAAACCCCGAACGTGCAGACATCATCATACCCGGAGCTGCCATTCTTGATGTGTTCATGAAAGAGCTTTCGCTGGATTCCATTACCATTACCGGCCGGGGACTGCAGGACGGCCTGCTCGTTGATTATCTTTCGAGAGTCGACGCATTTCCTCTCCTTGGCGAGCTCTCACCCCGGCAGCGAAGTGTCCTCCAACTGGGAAGGTCATGCGGGATCAATGAGATACATGCCCGAACCGTGACAAGCCTGGTTCTTGAGTTATTTGACTCAGCCAGGACGCTGAAACTCCATAATTTTGGGGACTGGGAACGGGAACTGCTTGAATATGCAACATTTCTCCATGATATCGGTTCCTTTATTTCCTATACCAATCATCATGCACATTCGTATTACATAATAAAAAATTCAGAACTCCTTGGTTTTAATCAAAAAGAAGTCAATTTTATGGCTAATATTGCGCGGTTTCACCGGAAAAAAACGCCGAAGAAAAAAGATCCGGAAATTCTCGAGCTCGATGTTCGTGAACGGGAAACCCTGAAAATACTCACAACGTTCATCCGCCTTGGAGAAAGTCTTGACAGGAGTCACACAGCACTGGTTCAGCATGTGCGGTTCTCCAGCGTTGACAAAGACACCGTTTCCCTTGAAGTCGTTGCCCGTGGTGACTGCCAGCTCGAGATATGGGGTGTTGAAGCCGAGAAAAAGACGTTTGAAAAAAATTTTTGCAAAGAACTGGTGCTGGTGAGGATCCCGACGAGGTAATTGCAGCCCGGGGCGGGGTCTCCGGAACAAAGAGAGAAAAAATTGAGAGAAATTAAAAAAAATCAGGTCTCTCAAAAGGCAAGAAGAGGTAAAAAGATCTTTTTCCTTACACCCATCAGCATTGAGCGATGATGAGATGATTAGATCAATCGTTGAACTATGATGAGGGGAGGGGCAAAATCTTTTATCTTCTTCAGTATAATGGTCGGGTGATCTCAGCTGAGATGGACTATGCCGGAAACAGACCTGATAAAGCTAACACCAGCGCAGGAGCAGAAACTAAAAACTGCAGTCGAACAAATTTGTGAGCTCTGCCATGATTATTATCCCTTATCATCTCTACAAATCCATCTCATCTCACGGCGCCTGTATAAAGAGATGAAACGCGACCCGTCAACACGTATCATGGTTGTCTGTGACGTATGTCACAATCATATCCACAAACTCCCGGTACCAATGGGAAAGCAAAGGGCGATAGTTAAGGGGCGTTCATTTTATATAAGGCGGGATATGCGGAAGATCCTGGGATACCAGCCAAAACCTTACCAGGTACCTGATGATATCGATCTATATGTGATATATGAAGAGTATTTGGGGAGATGTCCATCAGGAACGTACCGCATCAGCGGGTAAAAAGGAATGGTATCGCTGGCAGGACAGAATCTTAAAAAAATAATCTGATATCAGTGAAACCTCTTTCTGTTATTCCGCTCAAGCACAAATCGTAAAAAAAATTATTGTTAAACTACCACGATTGTCATTGAGAAGGTCGTCTCATTGCCGGAAGTCTGTTCCCACGATCGTTCGTATACGACGTGAATCTTCTGTTCCCCAATAGTATCGGTTGAAATATTCCACATATGAATCCCACCGGATCCGACCAGCTTGCCGGAAGTATCGAATGGTTCGTATGTATCATTCATTATATGCAACCCCGAAGTCGTGGTCAGGTTCCACTGGAATCCGGTTGTAGGGTTTTCCTGTAATTTTAAAGTAATGATGTTACTTTTATTCATGTACACAAGGGCGGTGTTCTGAGCTTCATTCACGACAAGATGATCTACCTTCACCGGGGTTACGAACGGTGTTGGTGAAGGGGTCTGTACGACCTGATTCCCTGACGCGGAACCAACGCAACCTGCAAATACTACCCCGATGAGACACATTATCCCGAGAAAGACAATAATAATGGTTTGATTCATGATATCCTTTTACCTTTTTACTATTTTGAAGATGTGTCGCAGGATTATTTATGGATTTATTTAACTGCGAAAATTTTTGGAGTAATAGCAAAATCCAGGTTCTCAACAGCAGCTCTCCATGATCTGACCGCCAATACTAATACTCTTCCGGATCGTCCGTGTAAAAAAGGCGGGTGGTGGCATACCGGCATTCTACAAAAAGGTCTCTTTGTTCTATCATCCAAAAACAGGGCAGCAAAGTCTTGGGATTGTCCTGCACACAGGCATGAGGATACGATTCCCTCCTTAGGTTTTAACGGATGATTTGACGCACCGCTTTTCCCACGAGAAGTAGTCTATAACAAAATCTACCCTGAAGATAATTTTTATGAGTCGTTCCGGTATAGGATCGATCAGAAAAGACATGAGCACCATGCATTGATTAATAAGATTACGGGATTATTTCTCTGGTAATGGACTCAAAGACTATCGCAATTATCGTTATTGCGGCAATTATTGTCGCCACAAGTGCATTTTTTCTCTTAACCGGCCAGGGAAGCAGACCTGGTTCGGAAGCGGGGGTAGTTACTGCACTTTCCGGGATCGAAGTACGATCATATGAAGGAAAAGATCTCTCGTCAGTTAATGATTTTCGCGAAAACTCAATCAGAGGTCCCCAGTATATCAATATATCCGATTACCATCTTATGGTTACAGGGCTGACCAATAAAACAGATAGTTATACTTACAGCGATGTCCTGAACATGTACCCGCATTATACAAAAGTGGTCACCCTCTTCTGCGTGGAAGGCTGGGAAGTTACTATTCTGTGGGAGGGGGTACTGGTCCGCGATTTAATTGGCAGTGCAGGGATTGATCCCCGTGCAAATACCGTGATCTTTACAGCGCACGATGGCTATACAACCTCATTCCCGCTTAATTATCTGATGAACAATGATATCATTCTGGCCTACAGAATGAACAATGTTACGCTCCCTGCTGAAAGGGGGTATCCGTTCCAGCTTGTCGCTGAAGATAAATGGGGATATAAGTGGATTAAGTGGATTGAGAAAATTGAGCTGTCCGATGATCCCAATTACCAGGGATACTGGGAACAGCGGGGCTATTCCAATTCCGCTGACTTAGAGAAAAATTTCTTCTAAAATTAACAATCAGTTCTTTTTTTTTATAAAAAAGCGTGTTTTTATTTTCAAACATTATATCTTTTTTTTTCCAGGGAAAGGATTCGTCTTGTCGTATTCATTATCCATGAACGGTTCAAAAACAGATGGGCAGCAACAAAAAAACCCAGTGCAAGGCCGGACCAGTCATGAATATCACTCATCAGTGCTAAGGGAAGAACGAGATCAACAAGGCCGGTTATGCGCATAAGGAACGTGAACTTGAAAAATCCGGTGACAAAACTCACCAGAAACGATATTCCCATAGCAAGATCCAGGAACCATTTGACAACCTGCATGTTCATGATGACCACTTCTATTCACTCTATCGTGGCTTTGTGATAAAAGGTGATGGAACTTGCGTTACGTTTTCAATTGTTGCATTTTCAAGTTTTATTCCTGTCACATCTTCTAATAACCCAACTCTCTTTGAGACTGCGGCGATATGCGTCTGAGGAAACCGGCAGGAGCCAGCTCGCGATTGAAGCATTTGCATCAGACATGGAGATCATCCCGCGTTCGCTTGCCGGGAACTCAGGACTTGATTCAATTGATATGCTGGTCGTAATGCGGGTTGCCCATGAGGCGGGGAAAAAGAATTTCGGGCTCGATGTTCATACCGGTTAATCTGTTGATATGATGAAAACTGGAGTGGTTCAACCGTTGCGGGTTAAAACGCAGGCAATCTTTAATGCTGCTGAGGCTGCGATCATGATCCTGCACATTGACGATGTTATTGTATCGTCAAAATCTGCTGCGCAAAAAGGATGCACACCGCACGGTGGCAGAGGCGGGATGCCTCCGGAAAAAAGTGAATAGTAAAAACCAGACACGTACCTTTTTTCCCCCTGTACTGGTCCGGTCTATAGATTACTGACACTTCATTTTTACAAGGGGTCGGGTTTACTCATGACAGTATGGTCGGAAGTTGCAGGCAGATCAGGAGGCAGGAGTATCATCTCGTTATAATCCTGACAATACCAGAAACGTGCACCGCAAAAAGGATTTTTAGTATGACTCTAATCCCTCATGATTTTTGTGAGATCTGCTGTATCGCTTTTTCAAGACGGACCTTCACACTCTCTGGATCGCGTACCCCGTACAGACAGATAAGAGGATTGTGAGATCCTTTCTGCCAGCGCAGTGAGGATACCTTATCCGTGTCAATAGGCTCCATGTCTCCTGCCATTTCAATTCCTCTCAAATCTATTTCAGTATTCCCGAATACTAATCCTTTAAGAACCACTGTACCGAAGTGGAAAAAATGTCCCAACCGGCTCTGCACAAGGACTAATTTTTCGATCTGGTGAAGGGGAATGACATTCTCCACCAGGTTCCAGATCCCTCCTGAAATTATCACAACGTCGCGAGTAATGGTATAGCGTATAGTGCGGCGGAACAATTCAATCCCTGTGATAACAACACCTGAAGCAATAAGACTGAAAGGCTGGACCAGATATGCGATCCATTGAAAGAGAACAAGAAGATATCTGGCGGAAAGTAAAGGAAAATTCATATCCTGTACCATTACCAGTGCCCCGATTCCGCTTAAAAGTAAAGTCAATGAAGCACCCGCCCATAGTTCTGTAGAGTGCAGCACATCGCCAAGATAGATGAAAAAAAGGAAAATCCCCCCCGGTGCAATTAATAATATACCAATCTCGATGAATCCGGGGAGGTCCGGAACAACCGTTCTCAGCGAGTTGATAAATGAAGGTGGAAATAGACTGACTGCAGTATGCAGGAAAACAAGCGCGATCAACGAGAAGATAACAGGAATGATGGGCGTCAGGCCCAGGAGATATCTGGATATAAAACCTCCCCGAGCCGGTTGGGTAGTGAGAAGAACCGGTCCGTAAACACCTGTCATCTCCTGTTCCGTTCTTACCATAATACGGGTTTTTAATCATACATGTATTTATAAGTATCACTAGAATAATTCGTTCATATTTTCAAAATACCAAGAAATAAATATCAAATTGGCAGGCATTCCCCAAAAAAGGTTACGAAGTTGGGAGCAGTACTGAATAATGGTTTTTTCCAAATACCCCATGACCACTGTCGCTGATAGTTCATGCCATAAAATCACCGGAATCTGCACAGGGGAAAAAACGATTGATTCTTTGGTCTATCCTTAGATTGTGATGTTCAGCACCGTGCGAATGAGTATACCGATAACAAAGGATATCGCGGCAATCCCAAGACTGATTGCAAGCATCTCGGCAAAGCGTCTCCAGAAAGGAAGATCCTTGGCCACGGATATATAGAACGTGAACAGGAATATTACCATAACAGCACCCAGCAGGGTGAACATGAGAGCGTAATACGGACTGTTAAAGACAAGGAATGGCAGGATAAGCAGGGCAACAGTTACGATATAGGTGAAACCGGTGTAAACTGATGCCTTGACCGGGTCCGTTGGTCCACCGTCCGATCGCTGCGAAAGGTACTCAGATGCTCCCATCGAAAGCGAGGCTGCAACGCCCATGATCAGACCGGCAACCGCGATGATCTGCGTGTTCTGGATTGCAAACGTGAGCCCGGCAAGTGTTCCGGTAAATTCGACGAGTGCATCATTGAGTCCGAGCACAACCGAGCCGACGTATTTTAATCGCTCTTCATCGATGAGCGCAATGAGCTCATGCTCGTGAGTTTCTTCATTTGCCAGGATTACCTGTATTTCGGGAATCTTATCGATGAGGGCCTTATCATAAGACTGGGCACGTTTTTCCACCCCTTCCATGAGTTTAATCGCAAATGTGATGCCCAACACCCGAGCGATCAGGTAATAGAACCAGATACGGGAAATGCTGGGTGCCACGTCCTGTTGTGTATACCGTTTCCATATTTCATAGTGCCCGAGCTCATCCTGTGCAATCCGTGTTAATACCTCACGGTTGTGGGGGTCTTTTTGCGCAAGAGCGATTTTTTTATAGATATAGTGTTCGGTGATCTCACCCCGCTGCATGGCAAGGAGGGTTGCAATAAGCGCCTGGTCGAACATGGTTTCTGTCATGGGCACGTATCCGATATGCAGGATATGTCCTTAAACTATGCGACACTGTGTGCTGGCCGGGATTAAAGAACTGCATGATAGAAGCGGGTTTTACCCTACATAATACAATAAAAGAAATACCGGAAACAGAATAATACACCATTATTACCAAACGAGGTCAGGAAGCATGGAAACAAGCAGGGTATATACTCTACCAAAACTTCCCCACGGGTATAAGGCTCTGGCTCCTTATATCTCGTTTTTTGTCAAGAGCTTATCTTAGTCTACGATCCGTTTCAATAAAAAAAAGGCACATTTGCGATTTAGTTTAATTTTAAGGTCAGCCAGGTCGGGCAATCGTGCTGAACGTGATCTATGCCATTATTGGATACTACTATCAGAGAATCGTTTAAAAATGGATGTAGAAATCCAGGATTTACCGGATTTTC
>CAYWHL010000057.1:0-12565 GCA_964457995.1 uncultured Methanoregula sp.
CTAAAACGGCAAAACTCGCAATGGAGGCACGGGCGCTTGTTCAGCAGGCCGAAACCCTGGAGCGGCAGGTTTCCCGGTTTGAACCCGATCCCCCGCGTGGTGGCCGTGTGAGTGGCGCTGTAATTATCTGATTCAGGTGATGCCGGGGGATAAGATGAACCCGGACCAGAAGATCCTGATAGATGGTTGTAACCCTGGGTAATAGTGCACTGAAAGAATCATTCACCTATTTTTATAAAATTCTCTTTTGAATCTGGATATATCCCCTTCTCAAATAGTGCTCCGATTGCCAAAATAAGCCTAAAATGAAACTTTGCGCAGAATACATATTCTGCGAAGTTTATTATCATGTAATAGCATCCTAATTACACCAACATAACATTTATTACAACCTATTACCAATTACCATTGGTGACAAGAAGGGTCACCGGAACTATCAAGGAGTGAAAACAATGGAAATAGAAATTATCATAAAAGGCGGAGAAGAGCTATCGAAGATCAACAAAAAGAAATATTACGCCATGGGAGACAAGATCATCGCACTTGTTATGGATGGATTCCCCCAGGTCCAGGGGGTTATTATATCACCGATAACAAATGGATGGACCCCGGAAAAGAGGGAAAAAGCACTCAAGAAGCAGGAACAGAAGATCAAACAGGATCTGATTGAAATCCTCAAAGAGCCCGAATTTCTGGAGAGAATCAAGGCAGGGCTCACCGGCGCGGCATGAAAAGCGATGAGCTAATAGCAGATGATCATCAACCTTTGAATGTGGTTGACACCATTTATACGGTTGAAGAGGCAGCGGGGATCCTGAAGATCAAGCCCCGGACCGTGCGGGCCTGGATAGAGCAGGGCAAATTAAAATCGTTCAAGCTCGGGGATCTCGTACGCATTCATGAAGATGATCTCCAGGCACTTATCGATCAGGCACGTAAAGGCCAGTAATCCCTCTTTTTCTATCCTCCGATGCCTTGTTTGATGCGTTCCACCTAGAGTTTTTGCATAAACAGGTGGTCGCTTGTTTCTTCCCTCCCGTCAGTTCTTGAATTAACGATTTGAATATATTTATCAGTTCAATGAAACCAATTGAAAACAATTCGGTAAAACCCGGTGGTTCAATGAGACAGGAAAAGGTCCAATATTTTACGGAAAAGGAAGAAGTGTTCGCAAATCTCTTGATCGAGAATGGAACGAAGAAAAATGAAGCCAATATCCAACTCGCTCTCGTTAGGAAATTACGGGATTACCCCCAATGATAGCCTGGTATTGGGCTTCATATCATCGTTCTGTTGGCGTTTAGCAGGGGTGGAGGTATTTGTGTATCCCCACGACGGAAAAGGTTATATTTAAAAAAACCGAATCGATAGACTCTATACCGACTACCAATCCTTTTCTTTTCTGCTTTTTGAAAAGGGCTTAATGGTGCAGTATTACTACTCTTTATTTCATCAAGAGTTGTTTTTTGATATTTACGAGTAATAGGATGTCTATGAGTAACGATATAATCCCGCCCATGGGGGGCACGTCTTACCTCATTCGAATAAAACTTTTAATATTATCACAGACTTAGCTTTTTTTGTAGGAGTGAATTAAATATGGCAAATAAAGAATCGGAGTCTAATTTATTAATTTATATCTTACTCGGATTAATGATTATCGCAATTATATTTGTAATTACATTCCTTTTTATATGAGGGTATTTTATCCTCTATTATTCATATCCATTTGGAGCACGTGAATTATAATATCTCAAAAACCAATTAAAAGAGACTTTTACGGGCTTCTTTTTGGTATATTCAAAATCTCAAAAAAAGGTGTTAATACGCACTGGTTGTATTTCTTAATCCTTGTTTTACTGGCGGTCAGGGTACTGTTTACGCCAGTCCTTCCGCTCCCTGCCTCCCCGCGCCCGTTGGATTCCAGATGCTAAAAAAACCGCAACAATCATGGAAGCGTAACCTCTCTTCCATTCCTGATTCCCCTGATTCCCTTACCTTATAAAAACCTCTGTCATTTTCCAATCTGATCCAATAATGCCATACCGTATCCGGAAATTATTGAGTTCCCTATTCTTCCTCTTCAGGAAGAACACTTTCAATATGGCCATCATCTTCCCGGACAGGTTCACCATCTTCCAGCTCATCTTCTGTACACCAGCATTCAATCGTCCGGTCAATACCAATGTATTCCTGGTGATATTCATCAGTCGTGGACCCGGGTGACATCACGACCCTGCTTATCAGTTTCCCGTTTCGGAAACCATAGAGCCGGCGAAATGGCCAGGTCGGCCCAAGAACTGCAGTCCGCTCGTAATACACATCCTTTGCCAGCGTGCGGGTGCAGAATATACCGGCATTCACTTCAAACAGCGCCTCTTGCACATAGCGACGGGTATACCAGCGCAGTTCGGAAACAAGCGACAGGGCGCTCCCGAGGGTTGATACGGTAATATATACCCCGCAGGATTTTTTTTTCGGGTGATAAAACCGCAGTGCCATCCTGCTGGTCTCGGATGCAAAAAGGGTATGGTGGAGATCAACTCCCTCCCGCTGAATCAAGAGGATATTCATCCGGGTCACCTGTAAAATGAAAATAAAAGCTGCACAGCCACCCGGTCAGGTATACATTCTGTTGTCAGTAATAATTTCGGTTTTCACTTTGTGGACGGCATCAGTAAAATCTGCCATCTCAACAAATGGCGCTTCCCTTCGTACAGCCATCATACCGGCCTCACGGCAGATCGCTTCGAGCTCTGCACCTGTTGCATTTTCGGTAATATCCACAAGTTCTTCGAGCCTCACGCTGCCAAGGTGCATCTTCCGCGAGTGAATTTTCAGGATCTGGAGCCGTGCATCCTTATCAGGCAGGGGGATTTCGATTAACCGGTCGAACCGCCCGGGCCGCAGAAGGGCACGATCCAGCATATCTGGCCGGTTGGTGGCTGCCATGATGCGGACATCGCCCCGGGTGTCAAACCCGTCCATTTCAGCAAGGAGCTGCATGAGTGTCCTCTGCACTTCAGCGCTTCCGGATGTTCCATCATGGGTCCGCGTGCTTCCCACTGCATCGATCTCATCAATGAAGACAATTGCAGGTGCACGTTCACGTGCAAGCATGAAAAGTTCGCGTACAAGCCCGGCTCCTTCACCGATAAATTTGTGGACAAGTTCACTGCCGGACATTCGGATGAATGTGGCATTTGCCTCGTGAGCCACCGCTTTTGCTATCAGGGTTTTGCCGGTACCTGGGGGACCATAAAGCAGGATGCCCTTGGGGGGTTCGACTCCAACACGCTGAAAAATTTCAGGTTTGGTAAGCGGGTACTCCACCGCTTCGCGCACCTCCTTAATCACATCAGCAAGACCGCCGATCTGGGCGTAGCTGGTATCCGGTGACACATCAAGCTCCATGACACGTATGCGTGAATCGTAAATGTTGCCGATAACTTTTACGATGGATAGCGCGTTGTTGACAGCAACCTTGGCGCCGGGCTTCAGGAGCGGACGGAGTTCTTCTGTCGTATTGGTGATATATTCCTGGTTGTTTCCCTGTTGCCGCAGATAGATCTCACCGTTATCCAGTATATCAACGACTACGGCGACAAACAGAGGCATGCGCTTGAGCTGGTTGTTCTCCCGCTTGAGCTGGGCATTCTCCTTTACGAGTTCGTCAACCTTTACCTTCATATCAAGAAGGCTGGCTTCAAGCTCGTTGAGCTGGATCTGGTATTTGAGTTCAGTTGAAGGCGCGGTATTATTGACGGAAGTCTCTTCCATATTACTCTTATACTGCAATCTTCAAACATTTATTAGGTGTGTTTTTGCTAATCAGGGGGAGAGGAATATCTGGAGGGCGGAGGAATGGTCCGTTGCTCGTGAGCCTGGAGCCAATATCGTTTCTGTCGGGAGTAGATCCGGAATCCGGGATTATTGTCGAGAAAGGCCACCCGCTCCAGGGTGAATGTATTTCCGGGAAGGTTCTTGCATTTCCCTATGGCAAAGGATCGACAGTTGGTTCCTATGTTCTCTATGCTTTAAGCCAAAACGGGCATGCACCGGCTGCTATCATCAATGCCGAGGCTGAACCGATTATCGCAACGGGCGCAATCATTAGCAGGATACCGATGATTGACCGGATTGAAATCCCTATAAACCGCCTGAGAAGTGGGGTCCAGGTTCTGGTAAACGGGGATACCGGTGAGATGATGTATGACGGTGAACTGGTGTGATTCCCCACCTATCTTTTCAGGATTCAAGCATTCATTTTGGATGTTTTATTATGAATCCCTGACATTGAATAACGAATATATTTTCGTTTATCAGGATCAGGAAGTGAAGTGAGAACAAGTTATCATGATGCAACAACCCCGCATAGTCCCAAACCCAATCTCTTATACGATGTACCGTCATATACTACCGGGAACAATTGAACTATAATCCGTACTTTTTGGGGGAACGATCAGGGTAATGGGATCGCAGTGGGGATATGACCGGACACATATACGGGCAAAACGTGAGGGGTACCGCTCACGGGCAGCGTATAAACTACTCGAGATCCAGCAGAAGTATGCAATCATCCGCCCTGACGACAATATAGTCGATCTTGGGGCAGCTCCCGGAAGCTGGCTGCAGGTGGAGCGTACGCTTACACACGCAAAGGTTGTGGGAATTGATCTTAATCCCATTGCCGCACTTGATGGAGTTGAGACAATCGAAGGGGATCTCAACGATCCTGAAGTGCAGGAAAAGGTACGATCCCTGCTTGGTGTTGTCAATGTGGTTGCCTGTGATGCGGCACCAAAACTCTCCGGGCATAAAAGTTACGACCAGGCACGCATTATAGAGTTGAATGAACAGGCCCTGAAGTTTGCCTGCAACGTATTAAAACAGGGTGGAAATTTTGTTGTAAAATCTTTCCAGGGTACCGATTTTCCCGAGCTCTATTCTATGACAAAAGAACAGTTCTATTCAGTGAAAACCTGCATAACCCGATCCACCCGTAAAGGGAGTACCGAGCTCTATATAATTGCAAAGAATTTCATGGGCTGAATTACCGTGATCCTCAAAGACCCCTTTAACCGCCCGGTAAGCAACATCAGGATAAGTCTAACCCCGAAATGTAATCTTTCCTGCATCTACTGTCACAAAGAGGGGGAAAAATCTCCACAAGAGCAGATTACGGCTGAGGAGATCGCAGAAATCCTGCGTATTGCGGCAAAATTTGAGATCCGGAGTGTAAAATTTACCGGGGGTGAACCGCTGCTCAGGCAGGATCTTTTGGAAATTGTCCGATCAGTACCCACCGGTATGGAATCTTCGCTTACAACAAACGGCACCCTCCTTGCAGATCTGGCATCCGGTCTGAAAGACGCAGGCCTCAGGAGGGTTAATGTGAGCCTTGACAGTCTGAACCCGGATACGTACAAAAAGATAACGGGGAACGATCGATTGAATGACGTGCTTGGTAGTATTGACGCGGCACTCGATGCGGGGCTTACACCCATCAAGCTGAACATGGTGGTTCTTGAGGGTATCAACGACAATGAGATTGACGATTTCCTTGCCTATGTCAGGGGTAACCGGGACCTTGTTCTTCAGCTGATAGAACTGATGCATTTCAATGACTGCACTTACCATGGGGACTTAAACGGGCTTGAAGACTCACTGGCGTTACGTTCAAAACAGATTATCACCCGGAGAATGCACCACCGGAAAAAATACTGCCTTGACGGTGCCGAGGTTGAAGTTGTCCGCCCGCTCCACAACACCGAGTTCTGCGCTTTCTGTAACCGCCTCAGGGTCACTTCTGACGCGAAACTCAAACCGTGCCTGCTGCGCACCGATAACCATGTCGATATCCGGGACAGGAAAGGTGCAGAACTGGAAGCGTTGTTTCATAAAGCCGTATCACTGCGTGAACCGTTTTACAAATAAGCAAAAAACGATTGCAATGAAAAACAGCACACGCCTCTGGCCGGAATTTTTTTTATGTCAATACGGCAGTTATTTACAATTCCGGCACGAACAAAGAAGATATGGAAGATAATGAGATCCTGCCGGTTCTTTCCCACCTGTATGAAAAAACCCTGATCCTTCAGGATACTACCCAGTTCGACAAAGTACTCTATTTTTACCTGATCGATTCCCTTGCCCATATCGATTACACTGCTGGCATCTATGCCTTCAATATCATGTCCCCAAAAAATATCATGGGCAGTGAATATTTACGCTGGCGGATCGATGAAGAGAAGAAAGGGGACCGGGCGAAATTTCCCGGGTTTATCAACTGGCTCAAAGAAAACAACCCGGAAAAATTCGTTGTTCTGCCTTCGCTCTGGCAGATGATCTATGACACTGAAGACCCGGCAAGCTATCGGAGTTTCCGGATTGTTCCTGACCCGGACAGCAGAAACCCTGTACCGGCAGATTTTTTCTACGCGATCATTGATGAATTCTTTGAACCGGAATTCTTAAAGAGCCTGTACGAAGATGCCTCGCTCTCGACCCTGTTTAAAACCTATATCACTACATGCTAAAAACGAAAAAGGTGTCCTCATATGGATATCAGCCAAATCTGTTCTGAACTTGTCGCAATAAAGAGCGAAAATCCCCCGGGGCGTACAACCGAAGTTATCGAATACATCAGGACATTTTTCGATGCATTGGGTATCGGTTCGAAAATTACGACAAACAAAAGAGGCCACTCTAACCTTATTACAACCGGAACCGGTAACCGGCTTCTTTTCTGCGGGCATGTGGATGTCGTACCTGCACTGGACGACGGGTGGACACACCCCCCCTTTTCCGGAACCATCCGGGACGGTTTTGTATGGGGACGGGGTACCACAGATATGAAGGGGGGGTGTGCTTCGCTGCTTGCTGCATGTCAGGTGCTTGTGGAACAGGATAAAGATGTAACGGCAACCTGTGCGTTTGTCTGTGATGAAGAGACGGGTGGTAAGGATGGGATTCAGCATCTTATTGCAAAAAAAATGATTAAACCCACTGACTGCCTGATCGCGGAACCTTCACCTGTCAAAAACCCCAGTATCGGACAAAAAGGGCTGTGCCGGCTCGAGATGAAATTCACGGGGACACCTGCACACGGGTCACTCTATCCTGCAGTAGGAGTGAGTGCTGTAATGGAGGCGGTATCCCTGCTCGAATATGTAAAAGGATTGCATGATCTGGACTATCCTGTTGATGACCGGCTTGCAGAGATTATTGATCGTTCTTCTGGTGTTCTTGAAGATGAATTCAAAATCCATAACGTGAGCGAGGTATTGAAAAAACTGATGTACAACCCGGGCGTCATAAAGGGTGGCGAGAAGTCGAATGTAGTTGCCCAGCACTGTGATCTTGAACTTGAACTCCGGGTTCCGTGGGGTTGTTCGATACCGGAACTCGTATCGGGGATCTCCTCTCATGCCCCCCATGGGAAAATCATCTCCCGCACAACCCATGATCCCTCCATGACCGATCCTTCCTGCCG
The DNA here is from genome assembly GCA_964457995.1 of uncultured Methanoregula sp. GTDB lineage: Archaea > Halobacteriota > Methanomicrobia > Methanomicrobiales > Methanospirillaceae > Methanoregula. The sequence continues at coordinate 7,496 of CAYWHL010000057.1, forward strand.
GCTGGTAACGGTTACCTGCAATGAAGTAGAGCGGGTGCATGGCGGACCGGTATTCCCGATCGTCCAGTGGGCGGCAAGCGATGCACGCCACCTCCGTCTTTGCGGGTTTAACGTGATCGAGTACGGGCCGGGGGAGATCTCAACCCTGCACGCAGTGAATGAACGGGTTAAGATTGACGCCCTGAATAAAGCATCTGAGGTTTATGCAGGCATAATGACTGCATACGCAAAAAAAGGTACATAAAAATATACGATAAAAAAGGACTCCGGAGATTCTTTTTTGTGGTTATGAAAAAATTACAGCGGGGGAAAAGAAAGGACTGTGCCCATCCCTTCCCTGCTGTCCTTGCCCTGATAGCGATGATAACGTAGTATTTGTTCAGGTATTATCGCATTTGTGGGGGGAAGCAAAAAGCGGTGGGAGAAAAACCGTGCTGACCGTTCAGGTTTTTTCTATACATCTCTCCAGAACAAAAAAAAAGAATATTGATTATTTTCTGTTGCGGTTCACCCAGAGTATAATCCCGACTACCACGAATACTGCGGCAAGTGCAGTGAGCGGTGAAACCGAAGAATAGGTCGTCTTTTTTGCAACGGGTACCGTGGTTTTTTGTGGTTCTTCAGTGACTGTGATCTGTGGTATGACCTGAGTTGGCAGTTGGGATGGTGTCACTGTCGTAAAAAGGGTCCCGACCCGACTTACCGTTACGGTTGGTGTTATTGTCCCTGAAATATCATCCAGCTGTGACTTTCCCATCATGCTCTCCTTGTTCTGCAGTGCATCTGCAAAATCCGGTTGTACTCCCAGCGCCTTGTTAAAGCACTGGAGTGCATCCTGATACTTTCCGAGGGCAGCATAGGCTAGTCCCTTGTTATTCCAGACTTCGGCATTCTTCACAGTGATCCTGGTTGCCTCGTCATAGGCATTCAGGGCATCCTGGTATTTACCGAGGTTCATGAGTGCGAGCCCTTTCCCGTTCCATCCGTCTAAATTCTTCGGGTCAATAGCAGTACACTTTTCAAAGGATGTGACAGCATTGTCGGATTTATTCAGCATCAGGTAGGCATGGCCCTCGTTGCAATAGGCATCTATACTGGTGTAACCGGCTGTAAAAAACATAGTATATGCATTTACTGATTCTGCGTACCGCCCGAGTTTGAGCAGGCCGTATGCCCGTGCATTCAGTGCATTCTGGTCTGTTGATTTAATGGCAATTGCCGCATCCGCTGCAATGATAGCCTCATCATATTTTCCCAGGCTGTTCAGTGCGACCGCTTTTCCCGATAGCGCAGGAGCAAAATTCTTGTCAAGAGCGAGAGCATTATTGTAATAAGTCAGAGCATCGGCATAATTCCCCACCAGGACCGCGTACTGCCCTTTTGTGTACCAATCGAGGGCGTCTTCAGCATGAACCGCCGGTATTGAAAGGAGAATGAAAAGAAGAACCAGAACCAGAACCTTTGATTTCATAAGATCATGACGAAGTTTTCCTTAATCGCTGATGAATGTATTGTTTTTGACCTTTATGACCTGACTATCGGTTTTGCTGTATGCACCCACAGCGCCCGATAGTAAGAAAAACGGTTACTGCAAAAAGAGCAGTTGCACAAAAGGCAGAAAAAAATCCGTATAAATCCGCCATAAATCCGGCGATGATCGGGAGAAGTGTCATACCCATGTAGCTGGTTGTGGAGAACAATCCCATCGCAATTCCCTGATGATCCGTAACGTTTGAAAGAAATGCCATCTGGGCGATCATGACAATTCCGGCAAGTATTCCCAGCATGACAAAGCCCAGCGGTGAATAAAACGAAACCATAACAGCGATGAGCATCAGGCCTGCGCACCATCGGATTGTAATAATTGGGGGTAATGAGAACCGGGATGCCACTAGAACTGCAGCGATGGTGGCACAACTCATAAAAGAGATCCATATGCCGACGGTATCCGGTGAATAGCCTGAAAATTTGGGATACAGTGAAGTGACAACACCAGTGATGCCGATAAGGACGATTGATGAGTACCATAGCCACCGGTATTCTTTGACGAGGAGGATGAGGGCCTTGTGGTCCCGCATGGGGGAAATGGTCCGCGGCTCGTATATAAAAAAACTTAAGATCGCAGGAATCAGGCATAGTCCTGTAAACACCAGTATACCAGATACCGGATTCAGGGTATGAACGGCCAGCCACCCCGCAACGACCAGCCCGGATACAAGCCCGGCATTGAGCAATCCCATGAAATACCCGCTCTTTTTTCCATGATCGGGCAGTGAATTGACATAGGACATCGAGCCTGCCACAAAGAACCCCCCCCCAACTCCTTCAATAAAGCGGGTGATAATTACCGGAAGGGGTTCCAGCAGGACAAAGAGCAGGAGACCGCTGATGACAGAAATTGCAAGCCCGGCTCGAATAACAGGAACCCTGCCGTACCGGTCTGAAAGGATGCCAGCAGGAAGCGTGCAGATAAACGCACCCAGGAAATATGCAGAGTAGATGGCTCCCTGAATCAGAGAACCATTATCATAAGAAGGGAGTACCGGGACAATGGCATTTGATAGTGCCATTACTGCAAAAATTCCAAAAAATATGGAGAGACTCGTTCTCATTGATACCGATCAGACCATGCGGTAAGTTTCAAGGTTCATCGGAGAGTGCGTCTCGATATGGTACCGTTTGTAAATGGAACTTGCGAGATCGATGGTGTTATTCTCATCGCCATGGATGCAGAAGATCTTCTCCGGGCGCGGCTGGATCTGGCCGATGAAATTCATCAACTGCCGCCGGTCTGAATGACCTGAGAAACCATCGATGGTCACGATCTCCAGATTGATAGTGATGGTACCTTTGCGCCCCATCGGAACCTCGCGCCATCCTTTCTGGATACGTCGCCCGTAGGTACCGTCTGCCTGGTAACCGACAAAGACCAGCGCATTTTTCTCATCCTGCGCAAGGTTCTGGAGATATTCCATTACCGGTCCACCATTCAGCATACCACTGGTCGAAATGATGACACAGGGATCCCCCCCCATCACTTTTTCCCTGAGTTCCTGGCTGTCCACCTGCTGGAAACACTCGGCAAGGAAGGGATTCATTCCCTCCCGGAAGATAAGGTTCCGCAATTCAGTGTTTAAGTATTCAGGATATGTTGTATGGATAGCCGTTGCTTCGCGGATCATACCATCAAGGTATATCTTCCCTTTCGGGATTTTGTCAAGACGCATCCCTTCTTCGAGCGCAAGCATGACTTCCTGAGACCTCCCGACAGAGAATGCCGGGATGATTACTTTGCCTCCCCGCGAGAGCACGGCATTTATCGTGTCGTAGAGTTTTGCCTCCGCATCTGAACGGGCAGGCTGGAAATCATTGGAACCACCATACGTGCTCTCCATAAAAAGTGCTTCAAGCCGTGGGAACTGGCTTATGGCGGGGTTGAAAAGGCGGCTCTTGCTGTAGTTAAAATCGCCGGTAAATGCGATATTATACAAGCCGTCACCGATATGAAAGTGGGCTATTGCCGAGCCGAGAATATGACCGGCATTGTGGAAGGTGAGTTTGATATCTGGCGCAATATCAGTAACGCTCCCGTAGTTGAGGGTGATGGAATGCCGGATATAGGTTTTAACCTCGTTGGAGGAATAGGGGACTTTCCGGTCTTCCTTGTGTATCACGTCAAGATAATCGAGCTGGAGCATTACTGAGAGGTCGCGGGTTGGTGGTGTTGAGTAGACCGGACCTTCATACCCGTACTTGTAAAGGAGCGGTATGAGTGCGCAGTGATCGAGGTGTGCGTGGGTGAGTACAACTGCATCAAGCTGGGCGATGGGATGAATCTCCGGGACATAGAGATAAGGAGTACCATTCGAGTTGTCCGGTTTTTCCCCGCAGTCAATGAGCACCCGGCTGTGTGGAGTCGTAAGCAGGAATGCAGCACGCCCGACCTCGCGGCAGCATCCAAGCATCGTGACCCTGACCCACTGGTCCTTTTTTATCGCGTCTTTGCTGGTATCGTCTTTTCCGGGAATATCCCGGTGTATCCGTCTCCCTATGGTACGCAGGAACAACTTACGTTCCTCATTTACTGAACGGAGGTACTGTCGAATCTGTTTGACTGTCGAACTTTCGATAGGGGGTGTCCGGACTACTTTCGGTGTCCAGCCGATATGTTTGGTGATCTCCCGTAACGTCGTACCGTTCTTTCCGATAACAACACCGGGTTTTTCGGCCTCTATCAGAACCTCACCGGTATCCGCATCAAAAAAGATATCAGTTATCCCTGCAGTTTCAGGCACAACGGATTTGATCTCATCGTATGCCTTTTCCGGATCTTCTAATATGGTGGGTCTGACTACAATCCTCTTCCGCAGGTCGCGGGCAAGGATCTTGATTAAATCTGCCTCATCCGCAAACCGTTTCGGGTCGTCAGTGTAGATGACAAGCTCCGGTCCTTCGAATTCAACCTGCGAGACCGAGATGCCCGGGGGCACTTTCTCATTAATCTTGTCTTTGAGCTCTTTGAGCCGTTCTTCAATCAGCATAAAAAAGTCGTCCTAAATAAAAAAAAGGTCATGCAGGAGTTTTTGCAAGATACTCTTTGAGCTTGTCCTCACTCAACTCCTCATACTTGCCTTTTGTGATAACCACAACGTGGATCCCTTCACCGGATCCAGCGTCGCGCTTCATCGCGGATTTCAGTCCGCGGATTGCCAGATCGATCGCCTCATCTTCACTCATCATTGGAATGAACCGATCCTCGAGCACGCCGTACGCCATCGGGGAACCGGAACCGGTTGACACTATCTCTTCTTCCTTAGTCGCACCTCCCATTGCATCGACTGAGTAAACGCTGGGGCCTGATTCGTCAATCCCGCCGATAAGCAGCTGGACATAGTACGGGAAATACCGGTTCTGGTTTAAGTAATTCGAGAGCAGCGTTGCTGTAGCGCCAACCGTGATCGGGCGCGACCTGCGGATCTGGTAGAGGTTGCACTCCACAGTCAGGATACGTGCGAGCTGTTGGGCATCACCGACTCCTCCGGCAGTGGTCATGCCAATACGATCTGCAAC
>CAYWHL010000058.1:0-12525 GCA_964457995.1 uncultured Methanoregula sp.
CACACGGGGATGGCGAAACGTCAAGAACCCGGGCCTGAAACTGGCATTCCTGCTTCCGGAAGCAGTCTATTAACACCCACCCCCACCCAATATTATTCACGTAGCCAGACCGCGAAGACTATCGCGCTTGAACACGAACACTTTTTCACCAAGTCCCTGCCAGCAGAAATGCAATACAAAAGTAATGCAAAAAAATAATGCGTGAGTGGGAAACCAATAACGTACTTCCATGAGGAGTTATGAATGCATTCTTCATCCTGTCCCTTTTGTTCTCCGGATGCGAAAAACATCGTTTTTAAAAATGCGTTGTGGTATGCACGGTGGGATGCTTTCCCGGCTACCCATGGGCACTTGCTTGTGATCCCATTTCGCCACCTTTCCGGGTATTTTGACACTACAGCAGAAGAAAAAACCTCCTTAACGGAGATGCTTATCGAATGTAAAAAAATTCTGGATACAAAATTCTCACCGTCGGGATACAATATTGTCATCAACATTGGAGAAGCGGCAGACCAGAAAGTGATGCATTGCCATGTTCATATAATTCCCCGTTATTCAGGTGATACCAAGAATCCTCCAGGGGGTATACGGGGCATCGTTCTTGGAGAACCGGAGCCCGTGGATTAGAGAAAATACCGGTGATATTTTACAGGAATATTTTTGCAGGGATCTCCTTTTGGGCTCATCAGGGCAAATGTTTACCTTTTTTGCTGTAAGAAGATCCTTATCTGACAGAAATGCTGACCGCATTCCCGTTCAGAACCGGTAATGTCCGCCGTCAATTTTAATGGTTTTTCCATGCGTCAGCGCATCGGCAATTTTTCTTCGTGCGGATATCACCAGCCGGTGGAACGTCGGTTGCGAAACATCCATCTTTTCGGCACACTCGCTCTGGTCGAGACCTTCCAGATCCTTGAGCCGCACCGCTTCAAATTCATCAACAGTAAGAACAGTCTCTTCAGGCTCTGTAATACCTGCTACCGCAGGTCCAAACGAAGTGAAGGTAGGCTTGAACCCGACCCTCCTGCAACGTCTTCTTCCCGGCATTACTCAAAAGAGGTTAGCCGTCTTTGAATTTCAGTCTTTTCTGCCTCAATTCGTTTGAGTTCAGCTTCAAGGAGCTGCTTCTGTGCTTCCTTGCTCAATGGCTCGGGTTCGATATAATTCCCATAAAATCCCGAACCAAAGCCTAGTCCTCTGCCGAAGCCCCGGCCAAATCCTCTCCCGACAGCCATACCTCTGCCGCAGGGGCCCATGCCCCTCCCCGTGCCAGGTCCATACCCGGCCGGTCCAGTCTGATTAAATCCAGGCATTTGTTTCGCCTCAGGTTATGAATATATATTCATTTCATTAATAAGGGTATTGAATCGGGTAGCCCCTTAACCGTGAGGGGATTGGCATGCAGTAATTCCAGCAGAATCCCCGGCCCCGTCCTCTGCCGAAGCCCCGGCCAAATCCTCTCCCGACAGCCATACCTCTGCCGCAGGGGCCCATGCCCCTCCCCGTGCCAGGTCCATACCCGGCCGGTCCAGTCTGATTAAATCCAGGCATTTGTTTCGCCTCAGGTTATGAATATATATTCATTTCATTAATAATGGTATTGGATCGGGTAACCGCAGAAACAGCCAAGGTCCCTCTCTCCAAAGATGAAGATTATAATTCGAAGTTTTTCCAGCAGGAAATATAACCATTGTTCAGTATCTCACGGGCATCCGGTCACAGGAGGCAGCCTCCATCAGATTAAAGGAACGTCTGTGCGGGAGAACGTCAGCAGGCGCACACCTTTGACCTGCTGGAAGGTTGCACCCTGTCCGATAGCATGCAGCACCGCATCTTCATCGATGACCCGCGAACCGGCGATAATGTTCACCCCGTGGTCAAACAGCACCGGTGAAAGCGGCGTGGTGGGTCCAAGAATCATCACCAGCGCTTCCGGGCGGCACAGCTCAAGCAGCCCGTCCAATGTATGATTGATCAGTGCGCTACCGGTAAGTGCCACTACATCTGCCTTGGGAATCAGTTCTGAAGCCGATTGCGCAGGATGATCATCTCCCGTCGGGTACTGCTCAATCACCCAGAGATTGCCAACGGATTTGCGGAGGCGGGGGATGAAGGGGAAATGCCCCACGAGCGCCACGTTCTTCCCCGCCCCCTGTTCCATGAGTACTTCGGACGCGTTGATCTCAACAGCATTATTTTCATCCACTTCTAGGAGCGAGTTGATTGCCGCAACACCGATACCAGCTTCCAGCAGGTTATCGGATCGGGCCAATTCGGCCAGTTCCCGTGCGCTTTTCCGGTGCAGGCGGCCTGCATCATGCACGACGGTGTTGTGATCGTGAGGCTTATCGCCGATAATGGTCGTGGCAAGGCCGCAGTGACGGCTGCAGACCGCAGTCCAGTGCGCACCCACCATCACGGAGCGTACAGGAATAGGATCATCGGGCAGGCTGGCTAACAGGTCGTCAGTAAGATGATAGTTCATGGTGATTCCCCGAATCTGGATAGAATACCTGAACACGCACTTCCAGCTATTCTGCCGGGCAAGATCGCATTCACACTTCTTCGGATAGTCATCGTACGGTGCGGATGTTTAAATGATTTATGCGCATGTGAGTAACGATAGAGGGTGCACTAGAGGGGACTTCATGCTCGGATACACTTAGTTCATCTCTGGCAAGTTCTGGTGCCTTTCACCGGCAGATTGATTTGAAACAGCGTATAGTCTCGGTCGTGTCCGGATCATTCCGGGCAAATTCCACAAACCGACCCACACTCTCTTTCAGGTGTCAGTCTCAGCCTGTTTGTGGTACATTCCCAGGATAATGTAACCAATACCATAGAGCCCTGGTATACTAACCACCATCGCATCCTATGCCATATAAGGAACTGATATTGCAATGAGGGTTGCAGTAATGAACCGCTGCTTATCAGTCCCCAGGCTTCTTGCCGCCAGCACCCCGAAAACATTGCACCCAAGGCCGAGAAACACCGGAATGATACCGAAGCTCTGCATCCCAAACAGGTGAAATATCGTGTCGGTAAGGTGGCAAGCCGGAGAAATATCCGGAATCTTCAAAGACGGCAAGGATCGAGTACGTCTCATTCAGGAGGTCCACGCACTCCTTGTCAGGGGGACATTCCTCATCGTTGAGTCAATGGTTATCGTATCAGCTGCAGAGTTTCAAAAGACTCTTGCAATGGCAACATCGGCCGGGTTCCGTATGGTCAGTTCTCCTTCCGTTTTTCTAAGCCGTACAGCGCTGTTCAGAAAGGATGAATAAGGTAATCCCCTTTTCTCCCTGTTGTCTGGCCGCAGTACTGCACCCACCTATAATCACGACGGAAAAGCAAAGGGCGGCAGGTGAGCATTGTCTGGAGCACCTGGCCACCAGGTACTTAGCGGATAAGTGGCAACTGCTGGTATACTGCCCGCGCCACATGCCGGAACGGAAGACCGAATCTGAGAGCGATCTGTTTCATATCCTCATATTCGGGTTTGACAGCGATGATACGGCCACCGGATTGCGATGTCTTGACCCTTACCGAGCAGGGATGTCCGGCTACCATGACAGCAATTATCTCATTTTTCCGGTCAGCGACCAGGCGGGGTTCTTCCCGTACCCTGACGCCAAGAGTCCCGGTCTCGTCCATCAGAATACGGATCAGCTCGTTGTAGTGTTCATAAGAAGTGATTACAGATATGACATGAACGGGGCGGTTTTTCTTGCCAAACGCCGGTGTAATAAAAACGTCGACGGCACCTGCAGCAAAAAGCTTCTCGCTGGTATAGCCGATCACTTCACCACCCGTATCATCGAGATTTGTCTCCAGTATAACAATACGTTCCTCCGTCAGATCACTGGTCTCTCCCTCGATAACCCTGAGGATATTTGGTCCGGAGGTGTTTTGCTGCGACCCGGCTCCATAGCCGATGCGCAGTGGAGTCATTGCCGGAAACCGGGTCACTACACCTGCCAGGTTGGCAAGGAGGGCAGCACCAGTCGGAGTCGTAAGCTCCATAGTAAGGGAGCTTTCGGAGACCGGTATACGATGCCTTGCACAGATCTCAAGGGAGGCCGGAGCCGGCCCCCCCACTTCACTTCTGACAGTATGGATCATCCCCCCACCAAGTGCCGGAGGAGTTGTGTAAATGGGGCAACCAAAAAGTCCGGCTTCCTCCAGAATTGCAAGAGGTCCAAGGATATCGAAGATTGTGCCAACTGATGCGAAGGTATGGCTTGATGATGCTGACGGGTGAAGCTGTTTTTTTACAGAAATGAGATCTGCGAGAATAGCATGCGCCAGGGTTGCTGCAGATGCGGAGAGGCCGATTTTACTGATAACCTCTCCCATTTCGCAGGTAATATCACGGTCTGATCCACCCCGCTCCTCTTCAAGAGTTATAGAAAGGTATGCTGCACTGCAGGGTTCCTCTATCCGTTCGAGAGAAATTTCGAACATGGAACAGCAGGGGAGTGCGGCAATCGCTTCTGCCAATGAGTGCAGAGGAGCTGCAGAGCCGGTGAGATCTGCCAGGGCGGCACAGAGCATGTCCCCGGCTATCCCTCCCGTCCTGGGATCGAGGAGAATCAATTTCATTTATTGGGGTGGGAACGGTTCATTGATCTTTTCATACACTTTTTGTGCAAGTCTGGTAACTTCCAGGGCCTTGTCACCGGCACCCGGAATTGCCCGGGTCAGGAAAGCCCCGTTCTCAGCTTTTTGTGCAGCTTCAGCAGCCTCCATTCCAAGTATACCTGCCACTGCTGCGGGCACAGTGATATTTATGATGGTATGGCCGATATACTGGAGTTCCTGAGTCAGGACAGCACCGCAGAAGAGGGCAACCGGCCAATCAGGATTATCACGGTTCTTTCCCTTGAGTGCAAAGTCAGGCACCTCTTTTCCGCTCAGATTTTCAACGTGATACTGTTTTTGGTCAATGGAGACATCATATGAGACATTCGAGTCAAAACCCCAGTAGCGTTCGGTGAACTTGTCGGTACGCCTGCCATGGGGTTTGATACTGGTAAATTTCAAAGCAATTTTACGTCCGGTGAATGCTGACAGAACTGCTGAACCCCGGTGCTCAACATACTCTTGGCGCTCTTCATCAAGGATGCGTGTCGCATCTGCCACTGTCTTACCGCTCCTGATGATGTCATAGGTATGTGCTGCCCGCCGGTAAATTGCTCTGTCTCTCACGCCTTCTGATGCAAGGATACAGGCTTTCGTTATCTTGCCGCGTGTTACTTGTTCTGCTTTTCGTGAAATAGTATTGAGTCCACAGAGAGCCATTTCAGGGTCTATAAAAGAATTCAGTTTATAATCCCTGATTACCTCGGCAACCGCAAAAATATCCCCGTGATGTTTCATAAGGAGCCTGATGGCCGGTACGCAATCGCCTTCAAGGTGACCGAGCGGCGGATTAACCGGTCCTCCGGAAAAACCTGCCCCAATGGACGGAGCTTCTTCAAAAGCTGCGAATATTTCTGACAAGGCCATCGAACCTATGACCGAGGGACCCCCGATATCCTTAAGGATAAGCCCGAATTCACCGATAACCTTGGCAGTATCATATTCTTCATGTGTTCCCCTGATGTGCAGTTTTTCAGGTAATTTTGCAGCGTCCCGGGCCCCTTTCCCGGCAAGATATGATGAATCGACCCGCCCGAACTTCCCGAACTCCTCACCTAATAAAGCGTCAGGATGCACGATCTCCATCGTAACTGCAGCGCCAATAAGAGCAGGCCATAATGCGAGAGGAGTGACTCCGGTTCCTGCCATGGCCTTCATCATGGCAAGGGTACCGATATTGGCGGCATTGTAGGCAAGTTCAGGAATGTTGTAGTCTTCGCCGAGAGCAGAGTGGCCATAGATTGCCCCTCCTGAAATAAAAGGCGGAAGAATAGAGCCGTCTACTCTCGTGAGTTTTTTATCCATCATGGCCTCATAAATAGCAAGGTATGCCGGGAACGACTGTATACGGTGTGTGGACTTGCCGGTCACAAGCGCAATAGCGCTTGTTCTGGCTGCCCCTGCATGCATCCTTGCCATGGCACCGAGTTTCCGGTTGCCGAGAGGGACTCCGGATCTGGCACAGGATCCTGAGAAATACGCAAGTGATGCCACGATAAGAGCGGCATTCTCCGGTGCAGCTCCGGCATTCATCGCTGCCTGGACTGCTTTTTTCATCACCATATCAAGGGGCAGTTCCCCGACTGAGGCGTCCACAACGGTCATCCGCCCCATCAGGCTCATCTCGGGTCCGGTTATTGTACAGAAGATGTCTTCAGCAATAGAATTGGCAGCTGCAAAAACCGGTATGACCAGTGAACCGTGCCCTTTGGTTGCAGCTTCGATTTTATCATTGGTCATTGAATCGGGCTCAAAGGTCGAGGCCATCGTAGCCGCAAATACCACTTTATCTTTTTCGTGAACATCTGCCAAAATCAACAACTCCTGGGAGAATAATGCAGAATACTTATTTTCCTTTATTTAAATATTGTGCAACCCGCCTCCCGCCTCTCCCCGGCAGTACTACACATTACTGTTCATAAGAATACGGATCCGGCTGGCTGATTTTATCAAACGTTGAGAAGTATAAACCATTCCTGTTGCAGATATCTGCCATTTAGAACAGGATATATCTGGATAAAAATGAAAAAGGTAATCCAAAGGTATGAAATAGTGAGGAAATTATCATGGAAGACGCTATAAAACTGGGAATCATCATATGTGACAGGTACCGGACCTGCGCCGGAGGTAAATGCATGCGGGCTCTTCGCAACCGCGAAGGTGCCTTTGAGCGGTACAGGGGCAGAGAGGTGGAACTTGTCGGGTTTGCAACCTGCAACGGCTGCCCCGGTGGAAATATCGAGTACGTACCCCAGGAAATGAAGAATAATGGAGCGGAGATCATCCACCTTGCAACCGGCATGGTTGTCGGGTATCCCCCGTGTCCACGGATTTCATATTTTTGTCGTTTCATCAGGGAAAAGTATGGCATGGAAGTGGTTGTGGGAACTCATCCAATCCCCCAGAACTATTACACCACCCACCAGAAGCTCGGCTCGTGGGAATCTGGTACGTGGAAAGATCTGATTACACCGACGCTCACGGAAGAGAAGACCCGCCTCGCGTACGATTAGGTGAGTAGATTTGTATTCCGCCGTGGTTGAGTGCAACCGGCACCAAACGATGATGAAATTCGATGAGAGTCTGCTTGAATAACTCTATCCAGCCAGTGATAGTACTCCTGGTTCAGGAACAGAAAGATTGCAAAGAAACGTGATGTGTATGTCAGGAGAGGATCAGGAAAGGATCTACCGTGAACAGGCAAACGGGTATGATGATGCAGCCCTGGAAATCGAGTGGCAGGGCCCGTCGCTGGTATTCGGCCTTATGTCAGGTTTTATCCGGCCGGGTCAGACCATCCTCGATATCGGAATTGGAACCGGGCTGGGATCGGAGCCCTTTTTCCAGGCAGGACTCCGCGTAGTCGGGATCGACGTGAGTGAAGAGATGCTGGATGCCTGCCGGAAGAAGGGGTTTGCTGCCTGTCTTCTCCGTCACGACCTGACTGTCGTCCCATACCCGTTCGGTGACGGAACCTTCGATCATGCCATCTCCACGGGTGTCTTCCATTTCTTCCCCGACCTTGACGTTGTTTTTCGCGAAGTTGCCCGGATCCTGCCCGAAGGCGGCAGGTTCGCCTTTGTTACCGGTGATCGCAGCCCTGAAGAACCGGCTGAAATCGTTGCCGGCCCGGAACAGACCGGCACGGGCAGATCCGTCACGATGTTCCTCCATACCCCCGGACAGATAGCCGGCTGGCTGGAGAAGAATGGGTTCATGCTGGCAGATTCCGTTGAATTCACGGTCTGGATGGACGAAAAGCGGTCAAAGGAATTTCCTGCACGGGCGTATCTCGCACAAAAGAGACCGGAGGGGCAATAAGCCGATATGATCTACCAAAAAAACAGAATGCTGCGTTATGCTTTTTAAGCATCGTACCTGACAGAAATGGTGGTCCGATTTATGGATCAGAACCGGTAATGTCCACCTTCAATTTTGATGGATTTCCCATGCGTCAGCGCATCGGCAATCTTTTTCCGGGCGGATATCACCAGCCGGTGAAATGTCGGCTGAGAAATGTCCATCTTTTCTGCACATACGCCCTGGTCGAGCCCCTCCAGGTCTTTGAGCCTCACCGCTTCAAATTCATCTATGGTAAGGATCATCTCCTCAGGCTCGGTAATTCCTGCTCCAGCAGGTCTGAATGACGTGAAGGCGGGTTGACATCCCACCTTCCTGCAGCGTCTTCGTCTTGGCATTACTCAATAGTATTGAGCCTTCGTTCGATTTCAGCTTTTTCTGCCTCAATTCGTTTGAGTTCTGCTTCGAGCAGCTGTTTCTGTGCTTCCTTACTCAACGGTTCAGGTTCGATATAATTTCCATACAATCCCGGGCCAAAACCCATACCAAAGCCCCGTCCTCTGCCGAAGCCACGGCCACATCCTGGCCAGAATCCTCTCCTGTAAGCCATACCTCTGCCACAGGGGCCCATGCCCCTTCCCGAGCCAGGTCCATACCCGGCCGGGCCAGTCTGATCAAATCCAGGCATTTGTTTTACCTCGGTTTATGAATATATATTCATATAATAATTAATCTATTGGTGCGGGCAACACGTGAAGCTGTCTGCTGTGGCGGACAATGGTACCAACAGTTAAATTCACCATGAATCCTGTCGCACAATACTAACAGATCAGTATGACAACAGGGGAAACAGGCGATAACAGAATCCTTATCAGGGTTGCGGTATGTTCTCTCCTGGTAAACGCCGTTCTTGTGACAATAAAGCTTATCCTGTCATTTGTAACCGGAAGCCTGGGACTGAAAGCCGATGCAGTGCACTCGTTTATTGATATAATCGGGTCTGGTGCGCTCATCCTTGGTTTCATCATCTCACGGAGGAAGAGCAGCAGCTTTCCCTATGGCATGTACAAAGCGGAAAATATTGTTTCAATTATTATCTCTTTCCTGCTCTTTTTTACTGCGTACGAGATTGTGCACCAGGCAATCTTTGTCCCGTCAGAAATTCATTCATTCAGTGGATGGATACTGGCACTGGCAGCGGCACTCATCCCGGTCCCGTTCCTGTTCGGGCGGTATGAGGTGAGCATGGGAAAACGGTATAATTCCCCAAGCCTGGTTGCTGACGGGAAAATGTTCACGGCGGATGTGCTCGCATCAACGGTCGTCTTCTTCGGTCTTTTAGGACAATATATGCAGGTACCTGTTGACCAGTTCGCCGCGATTATTGTTGCTGCTCTTATCGTGAAGGCCGGCTGGGATATCCTGATTGATGGTATGCGCGTGTTGCTCGATGCCTCAATCGATCTCAGGACCCTGGATGCCATCCGGGCAGTCATCAACAACGATCCCGCAGTGGCAGAAGTGAAAGATGTAACAGGCCGGAATTCGGGAAGATACGTGTTTGTAGAAGCCAATATCACCCTCCGGACTCCCGATCTGGAACGTGCCCACCAGATCAGTAAACGAATTGAACGACTAATCGCAAAAGCTGTTCCCAATGTGGATCATATCATAATCCACTATGAACCACGACATACCACAAAGATCCGGTATGCAGTACCGCTTGCCAATCACGAAGGATTAATCAGCGGCCATTTTGGCGAGGCTCCCTATTTTGCCCTTGTGGATATCGATATCTTAAAAAGGAACGTGGAAAGAACCGAAGTCATTGCAAACCCTCACCAGCATGTGACAAAGGGAAAGGGGCTAACAGTAGCAAATTTCCTCGTAACATTCAAACCCGATATTGTCGCAACCCGTGAAGATCTGGCGGGAAAGGGGCCGGGGTATGTCTTTGCTGATGGCGGGATAGAGACAGAACAGACTGATGCACATGACCTGGGAACCTTCATTCAGCGATGCATCGGAAAATTGTGATTGTGTGTGGAACGATGGATAAAAAGCGACGGGAATCAAAAAAAGAGGCTTTATTTCTGACCGTAAAGACTGGTATTACTCCCTGAAATAATAAAAGAATCCCCGGTCCTCCCTTCTTACTAAAAGATCATGGGTAGCTGCCATTTCCCGCAGGATCTTTGTGACCTCAACTGTACGAAGGCCGGTTGCAGAGACAATATCATCAACCGTGCAGGGGCGGCGTTTGAGCATCTCATAGATCTGCTCGACCGGGTCTTCCGCATACGAAGATTTTTGGGCGCGGGACGGATAATATTCCACAATTTCTGGTGTTGCAATATCAAGCATTCTTTGTACCCGGTCAAGTTCCGTCCGGTTTGCCGGAAGCACCCACTCTTCTGTACCTGGCCGGTCAAGCGTGTTTAACTGGACACGATCCGGTTTGATATCCTTAATTATTCTCCGAAGACCCGCCAGTTCATCATCAGAGGTATTGATGCCCGGGATGATGAACACCTCCAGCCAGATCTCACCGGAATATTCCTTCCTGAACCGCACGAATCCTGAAAGCATTCTCTCCAGGGAGATTCCGGGATCCGGGCGGTGAATTTTCAAAAAGGTCTGTTTTACTATGGTTGAGAGGGTAGGCAGGACGACATCGGCAGGGATGAGATCCCTGCGCACATCAGGATCAGAAAGCAGGCTGCCATTTGTCAGGACTGCAACCCGGTATGAGGGATAATTATCCTTCAAAAACCTGATAACTTCCCCTATTGAAAGTGACAGCGTTGGTTCTCCTGATCCGGAGAACGTGATATAATCAAATGAGGGCGATGATGATAAAAAGTCCGTAAGTTCGGCATAGATCTCTTCTACCGGAAAAAAAATCTCTCTCCTGGTTGTCCGATGGGTTGTTGCACCACATTCGCAATATACGCAATTGTAGGTACAGGTCTTGAAGGGTACGAGATCAATACCAAGTGAACGCCCGAGACGCCGTGACGAAACCGGACCGAAAATATGATGTCTTTTCAAATTGTTCCTCCCACACCAATCATATATTATTGAGACAATAGTATTGTTATGAACAGCATGTTTATCTATTTTTGCGCATATGAGTAATAAGAAGTGAGAAAATCATGAAAATCTGTATTACATCACAGGGGGCAACTCTCGATGCCCTGGCAGAGGAGCGATTCGGGCGGGCACCATTTTTTATTATCGTTGAGACGGACACGGGATCATTTGAAGCCCTTGAAAACCAGTTTGCCGGAGGAACCGGTGGGGTTGGACCAAAGGCAGCTCAGCTGATTATGGCTCACAAGGTAACAGCACTGGTCAGTGGCATGGTCGGCGGGAATGCCCGTGATGTGCTCCTGGCAGCAGGTATCCAATTGTATGCGTACCGCGCTGGTGGAACCGTCAGGGATGCACTGGACCAGTTTAATAAAAAAACCCTTGAACGCGTAGCGTAACGTGAACCATGGCAGCACAACCGGACCAGGATATTATACTGGTGACATTCACAGGGTTATAAAAAATGAAGATCGCGGTTGCAAGTGGAAAGGGCGGTACCGGGAAAACGATGGTTGCCGCAAATCTCGCCTTCACGCTCTCACAGACCTGTCAGGTTACCCTTGTTGACTGCGATGTGGAGGAGCCTAACCTCCACCTCTTCTTTCCGGCACCTGCGACGGCAAAAGACGTGACCGTACCGGTACCGGTTATTGACGAAAATACCTGCGACCGATGCGGAAAATGCGGAGAATTCTGCCAGTATGGCGCACTAACCGTGCTTCGCGACCGGGTCCTGTTTTTTCCTGAACTTTGCCACTCCTGCGGGGGATGCACGCTGGTCTGCCCGAAAAGCGCTATTCATGAAGAGCCCAAACGAGTGGGAATTGTAACATACGCCACACCATTGCCCCGGCTGGATCTTATCTCGGGTTATCTTGACGCAGGAAATCCTTTCGCAGTGCCTGTCATCCGGGCAGCAAAAACGGCGACTACCGGAGATAGCCTGGTAATCCTCGATGCATCACCCGGGACTTCCTGTCCCGTCGTTGAGACGCTGGATGGATGTGATGCCTGTATTCTCGTCACGGAATCAACCCCGTTTGGTCTGCACGACCTGAAGCTTGCCATCGATGTAACCGCCCGGCTGGGAGTCCCCGCAGGTATCGTAATTAACCGGAGCGATGGAAAGGATCAGGAAACACTCGATTTCTGCACGAATCATGACCTTGACGTGATGATGACCATTCCTTTCGACCGTGAGATTGCCGCAATCCAGAGCAGGGGAGATCTTCTCTGCCGTGTTCGGCCGGAATGGCAGAAGGCCTTTGCCGCCCTCTATGTCAAATGCCGTTCCCTTTCAGGAGTTGACTGATGATCCGGCTCGCGGTTATCAGCGGAAAGGGCGGCACGGGGAAGACGATGATTACGGCTGCGCTTGCCCAGCTGCTCCCCGGGAGCCTCGTGCTTGCGGACTGCGATGTGGACGCAGCGAATCTTGAGCTCCTCCTTAACCCGAAGCTGATCCGCACGGAACCGTTCATGGGGATGAAA
>CAYWHL010000059.1:0-368 GCA_964457995.1 uncultured Methanoregula sp.
CTGACCGTCACCCCGGCCCCGGTTGCACCGGTGGCTGCATTCACCAATGCGACACCACGTTCCGGTACCGCCCCTCTTACGGTTACGTTCACCGACCAGTCCAATGGAACTGCCCCATTGACGTATGCCTGGAATTTTGGTGACGGAAATACATCGATCAGCCAGAACCCGTCCCACCAGTATTCCGCTGCAGGTTCCTACAGCGTAAACCTCACGGTCACCGGGCCGGGTGGCAGTGACTCGGAACTGAAGGTAGGGTACGTAACAGTGAACGAGGTTGCCCCGGTAGCCGGGTTCTCCGGAACACCGTTATCCGGTACATATCCTCTGACGGTTACCTTCACCGATGCATCAGCCGGGGTCATAGC
>CAYWHL010000059.1:468-12431 GCA_964457995.1 uncultured Methanoregula sp.
ATCCCGTGCCTGGAACTTTGGTGATGGAAATACATCAACTGCTACAAACCCGTCCCACCAGTATTCCGCTGCAGGTTCCTACAGCGTTAACCTCACGGTCACCGGGCCGGGTGGCAGTGACTCGGAACTGAAGGTGGGGTACGTAACAGTGAACGAGGTTGCCCCGGTAGCCGGGTTCTCCGGAACACCGACCTCCGGTACATATCCACTGGATGTGACCTTCACCGATGCATCAGCCGGGGTTATAACATCCCGTGCCTGGAACTTTGGTGATGGAAATACATCAACTGCTACAAACCCGTCCAACCAGTATTCCGCTGCAGGTTCCTACAGCATTAACCTCACGGTCACCGGGCCGGGTGGCAGTGACTCGGAACTCAAAACGGATTATATCACCGTTACCTTATAACCGGACTCTCACAATATCCCCATTACCCACTATTTTTTATCATATTCCAAAGACAATGCTGACATTCACTTGAATCGAGTAAAGTGACCCGGGTGAATTGCAGCTGGTGGGGAAATGAGGGGATCCCTGCAGAACCTGCCGGAAACAAAAGAATAAGGGAAATTGTTTAATCCAATTCAGGGTCCTAGGCCATTCCGGTTCTCGTTTTTTTTACACCGGTCATATAATCTGGTTCATGAGAAGGGTAATAAATCCGCAACTGGCTGCAGCCATTGCCAGCAGCACCCCATAATCCCTGCTCTGGAGGGTTGTTTCACGCACACGCGTCCTTGTTCCGGTTCGGTATCCCCGCATATCAATGGTAAGTCCCAGGACATTGGATCGCAAAAGTGCATTTGATACTAAGGGAATTACAATGGGGGCGACACTCCGGATCTTGCCGATAAAGCCGGTCCCGGGATTATAACCCCGTGCAAGCTGTGCTTCATGTATGCGGGTGCCCTCTATCTGGAGTGTGGGTATGAACCGGAGTGCAATAATGAACATGAGAATGTAATCAATGGGCATCTTTATTTTTTCCAGGGTGTGGACCAGGTCCCGTGGCTGAGTTGATATCAGGAACAGCTGGAATGCAAAAATCAGCACCATAAACCGGAAGGTAAAGATAAGCCCGATCTCAAGTGCACCCTGAGTTACGGGTAAGCTTCCCCCAATAAGAGGAATACCCGTGGGTATGAGGTACCAGATGATTGCTCCATTCGGCATGGTGATGAGGGTAATGATGATAAACACAACACTCATGACAACGATGAGATTCGTCTGCTGCAATACTTCATGATGAAGCCTGCTCACAAAGGTAATTATGATCAGTGCGACAACCAGTGCTGCAAGAAAAACCAGGTTTATCGATATGATGCACATAAGGCTGATGACAACAATGAATACGATCTTGGAAAGCGGGGTAAGACGGTGAAAGAACCCGTCCTTATGAACGTATTGTAATATTTCTGCCATCTCAGGCCTCCCACGCCGATATGTCGGAAATAATCCTTCCCTTTTCCATTGTTATTATACGATCAGCACAGTTCTGTGCGATCTCTTTGTTATGGGTGATCACAATGATTGTATGTCCCTTAATCTGGAGATCTTTTAAGATTTCCATAACAAGGCGGGCTTCATTGCCATCAAGACCGGTTGTAGGCTCGTCCAGTACGATTATAGAAGGGGACATGGCGATCACACACGCTATGGCAAGCCGTTGCCGTTCTCCCCGCGAGAGCCACCGCGGGTAGAGGTTTTTTGCATGCAGGAGATCCACTTCACCCAACGCTGCATCAATTATCTTATCCCCGTCAGAAATAGCGAGATTTTTCAGCCCGAATTCAATTTCATCCTTTACCGTATCGGCAAAGAACATATGATCCGGGTTCTGGAAAACAAGGCCGACGTTTCGGGCAAGATCTGCTATCGTTGAAGTCTTTGTATTTTTCCCCAGTATTGTTACATCACCGCCGGTGGGAGAAAGGAGTCGGTTAAAGTGTTTGACAAGGGTTGTTTTCCCGGATCCATTCTCCCCGACAATTGCCACAAATTCACCCCCATGGATATCGAGATTGACGTCGCTTAATGCCACAACATCACCATATGCATATGAAAGGTGCTGTATCGAGATAACCGGTGATGAGGCCCCGGCATTCTTTGTACCGGTTTTTGGCTGTATGCCACGTATCCCGGAAAAATCCGGCAGCACAATACTGCGAATCCGTTCATTTTTAAGAACATCGTCAGGAGATCCCATCGCGCTGATTCTTCCTGACTCAACAACGAGGAGTGTATCTATCATATCCCGGAAATGCGTGTATTTATGCTCAACAAGAAGTATTGTCTTTCCCTGTGCTTTCAGCCTGCTCAGGATATCAACGATCCTCCTGGTAGCATGCTCATCAAGTTCTGATGTCGGCTCATCCAGTATGAGGAGGTCGTTTCCCAGGGCAAGGGTAGCTGCTAACGCAACACGCTGTTTCTGCCCTCCGGACAGGTTATGCGGGGAACGGTTTCTCAGTTCGACAAGGTACGTCGTTGCCATGATTGATGCAAGCCGTTCTTCGATAACCGCTGCCTCAAGACCACGGTACTCAAGCGCGGAGAGGATCTCCTCTTCAACAGTCGTAAAAATCATCTGTGCTTCGGCATCATCAAAAACGATTCCTATGGTCTTTGCAAGCTCGGACAAGGAGGCATAGGTAGCTACATCTCTGCCTGCAATGGATACCTGACCATCTTTTTTACCCTCATACTCATGATAGAGTATACCCGCTGCTGCAAGGCACAGTGTAGTTTTACCTGCTCCTGACGGACCGGTCACCATCACACACCTCCCTTTTTGTACGGTAAAGGAGAGCTGGTGCAGAGCTGCCTGCACCGTGTTAGGATAGGTGTAACTGACGTTATGGAGTTCGATCATTCCTGTCCTCTCACCAGCACCCTGCTCGAGGGGAGGTAGAGGATCTGAACAATAATCGCATTAAACACTGCGGTAATAACAACGATGGGAACAAATACCGCAACGAATTCCAGAAGGTTATCATTATACTTGGTAAGAATTGTCGCGCCCACAAAAATGATTGCGATCGCCGCAAAAGTAAACCCGCTTGCAAGTGTGGCAAGGAATGTAGTAACCGTCGGCGCTAATTTCGTCCTGTTCTTCATGGCTGCATACAGGCCAAAACAGACAAGGGCACCCACCGGTTCACTGATCAGGTTTGCCGGGGGAAACATCGAACTTGAGATCAGCATGGAGAGGACCCCGGCAACGACACCGATACCCAGTGCTTCGTATATTTTTGGCTGGATGAGGATGATCGCAAGACAGTAAAACGCGATAATCATATTCGGTGTGAGCGGTGTGTGGAGCATCGCGAGGAAGAATCGCAATATCGCACCGATAGCAAGCAGAATTCCGACAATAGCAATATCTTTTGACTTCATGGACATCACATTTTTTTGAGAGGTAAACAGACCGTACAAGGCTTCAGCAAAGAAGAGCCGCACGGTTGATTAACATATACCTTAATGTATAATTTTGTTCATTAATGTATTAAAATGTAACTTTTTGAGATACTGTACCACGGCGTTATCGCCAGCAGTATCGCTGCTCTGCCAAAAACAATCACGGGCATCATCCGGAATGAAGCACCCGTCAGTCCCGGCATCAGGCAGAAGATGCGTAGCCTTTTCCCATATCATCAACGCACATGAGCAAAGTAACGTTCTCATCCCCCAAAAAAACCTCAGTGGTGCGTTGTGCTCAAACTGTCAAATCCACTTTCGCACCGCTCAGACCTGAGCCTTATCCGCCCCGGCGCAGGAGATATCCGGTGCTATGCTGATCGAACTCCGTAAGGGGATGACGCTCCAGCCGGGTACCTTTACCGCAGTAATCTCCCCAGTAAAGGTGATGGTCTCTGCACTCAATACTGCCACGGATCTCCAGCGGTTCCTCTTCCTGTACGTGAGCGGCAACTACTCCCGGCTCCTTTCGTCGATCAACCGGTCATCCAGGAACTTTGACGTCCGCAGGGCGTTCACCGCCCACCAGCTCTTCACCATACTTAGGGAGGCGAGTCACACGGTCATCCTTATTGAACATGATCCGACGCTCTTTGAAGGAGCCGAGAGTATGATTCCCCAGATCGCCGGGATGCTCAAAGAGGCCGGCCGCGAATCACTCGTGATCCTGTACGCTCCAGCTGTTGACCGCTCATGTGCCGTACTGATGCGTCAGGCTGACCGTATTATCGAAATCGTTCCTGCCGAAGATCCACAAGGACAGACACTCTGCCGCAGCTCCCGTTCGCATCGTACCGGGAGCACACGACCTTATTCGCAGCGGACGCTGGAGGTGTTGTGATGGGGAGGAGTTTTACAAGTGTACGACAAGGGGTGAAAAGTATTGCAGACCGCTGGGCACGGTCATCACGGGCTCTCAGGAAGGAAGACCAGAAGTATGGCGAGAAACTGGTGGAACTGGCAAAAAAGCATTCGAGCGAGGCGTTTATCTCCTGTGATGATCCGCTCGAAGCTGCGGTTTTTTCAGTGCTCGTCGAGACGATCAAACGTCAGGAGCAGATCGAATCGCACATGAGGGATGATGTGGATCCTTGACTCGGCGTACCGGAACGGAGGCGTTGATCTCTGGACAAAGGACGGGGGCGGCACCGTAATAAAAGTCCATCGCGATTACAACCCGTCATTTCTCATCCACTTCCCTGACACTACCGCACATCACGGGATGATCGATGTTCTTGAAGAACGCTATGCCGCAGAAGAGTGCACTATCCGCACCATCTTTTGCGATCTTCCGGGATACTCAGTCTGTGCAGGCCGTGATGTTGCTGAGGCAATAGAACAGCAGGCACAATTTGACGTGCAGCTCTTCAATGTGGATGTGCGCAGGGACCAGCGCTTCATGGCAGAGCAGGGGATCTTCCCGTGTGGCAGCGGGACCGATACACGATTCTCGCCGGAGTTTTCGCATGATCTGCAGTGTATAGAGATAATAGTCCACGATAACCCTGCACTCTCCGCGCTCTGCTCTGACGTTGAGGTAATTCACGGGTGCACTGAACGGCTGACCGGGCAGACAAAGAACGTGCTTTTTGATCTTTTCCTGCTTGTAGGGTCACTCGACCCTGATGTAATCCTCATGCCGGGTGCCGATACATGGATGCCGAAGATCCGTGCACAGGCACAAAAACACGGACTTGACATGCCCTTTTCACGGAACGGGAAGTACCGGCAGATGGACTCACGTTCGTACTGGAGCTATGGGAGGATGGAGCACAGAAAATCCGCCCTCATCCCTGACGGGAGAATCCTGATTGACACGGATCAGTCATTCGTATACCAGGAAGGCGGGCTTGATGGTGTGCTTATGGCAGCACGGCTCTCCGGTCTCTCACCGAATCTGGTATCGCGGTTTACCCCGGGAACCCTCATCAGCAGTTACGAGGTTTATGAAGCTGTGAGAAAGGGGATTGCAGTCCCGTTCCGGAAGAACGACCCGGAGATGATCCGGCATATCACGGTACTTCAGGCCGCAGACCGGGGCGGCATGATGCTCCAGCCGGTACCAGGGATCTATGAGAATGTCGAGGAGATTGATTTCACCTCCATGTATCCCTCGATCATCGTGCAGTCTAACCTCTCTCCCGAAACCATCGAGCATCCGGATCGTCCGGGTTTTCTTCCCGCAGTACTGGCCCCGCTCCTCGACCTGCGCATTAACACCAAACGGTTGAAAAAGACAGATCCCCGGCTCACCGGTATCGATTCAATCCTGAAGTGGATGCTTGTCACCTGCTTTGGGTATACCGGTTACAAGAATGCAAAGTTCGGGCGGATTGAAGTGCATGAAGGGATCACGAGAAGGTCCCGTGACATTCTGCTCCAGACAAAAGATATCGCAGAGGAGATGGGGTTTTGCGTACTGCACGGGATTGTGGATTGCCTCTGGGTGCAGGGATCTTCTCTTGGTGCCCTGAAAAAACGGGTCGAACACGAGACCGGTCTCCTGTCCGAAATTGAGCATTTCGACTGGATTGTGTTTGAGCCGCTCAATGACGGGTTCGGTGCATACAACCGGTACTTCGGCAGGCTTAAGGATGGGAACGTGAAAGTCCGGGGGATTGCGGCGCGCAGGCATGACACACCGGAGTTCATCCGCTCGATGCAGGGCAGGATGCTCAGGATTATGGCACGGGCAAAAAGCATCGTGGAACTGGAAGGTATGAAAGACGAGATCAGGAATGTTTTTTGGGATACTGTGAAAAGCCTTCCTGCTGCTGACGTAAAAACGATGGTAATCAATCGCCGGATCAGCAGGCTTACCTATGCCCACCGCTGTCTTGAGGGGGCTGCAGTACAGGCATACAGAAAGTGTGGCATTGAAATTGCGCCGGGAATGAAGATCGGGTACGTTGTCCGTGACGCACGGAAGTACGCTGTGGACACCGAATGGGACGCTGCAGTTTTTGATCTCTCCTATTACCGGAACCTGCTGGAAAAAGCGTGGAACGAAATAGCGTTTGCATTTCGCACATTCCCTTCACCACATTGCGTGATGCCAAAAAACGTACGTGTCTGCCAGCAAGATTCATTGCCTTGACAAACCCTCTCACGTATAAGGATGGATTAAAAATGCTGTTTTCACCGGGAAGCGATGAGATCTATAAAGAAGCGCTGGCCCTGCACGCGAAACACCATGGAAAACTGGAGATCCGCTCTAAAGTCCCGATCAGGAACAAGCACGATCTCTCCCTCGCATATACGCCCGGTGTGGCTGAAGTGTGCAGGGAAATTGTAAAAGACAGGAATCTTGCCTATAGGTACACGATGAAGGCGAACACGATTGCAATTGTTTCTGATGGTTCAGCTGTCCTCGGCTTAGGAAACATCGGCGGTTATGCAGCAATACCTGTGATGGAAGGAAAGGCAATCCTGTTCAAGGAATTCGCCGGTATTGATGCATTTCCTGTCTGTTTTGAAAATTATGATACTGACTTTACTGATCAGGTCAAAAATATCGCCCCGGTTTTTGGAGGGATCAACCTTGAGGATATTGCTGCACCAAAATGTTTT
This sequence comes from uncultured Methanoregula sp., assembly GCA_964457995.1. Lineage (GTDB taxonomy): Archaea > Halobacteriota > Methanomicrobia > Methanomicrobiales > Methanospirillaceae > Methanoregula. The sequence goes on from CAYWHL010000059.1 coordinate 7,517, forward strand.
GAGGTTGAAGATGCCCTGCAGGATATTGGTATTCCGGTGATGCATGATGATCAGCACGGGACAGCTGTAGTAGTTCTTGCAGCCATCCTCAATGCCTGCAAGGTAATTGGAAAAAAGTATTCTGATCTGAATATTGTAATATCTGGTGCCGGGGCAGCAGGTTATGCAATCACCCGTTTACTCAAATGTATCGGCTATGATCCCAATGTCTGTAAGACCGTGCACGAGATTATCGTCTGCGATACACAGGGAGCCATATTCCGTGGCCGGGAAGGATTGTACAAAAACAAGTACAAGTTCATCATTGCAGAGGAAACAAACCGGAGGGCTCGTGCAGGGACCCTTGCAGAGGCGATGACAGGAGCTGACGTCTTTATTGGTGTATCAGCGCCGGGAATTGTAACAGAAGAGATGGTACGGTCAATGAACAAAGAGGCAGTTGTGTTTGCAATGGCAAACCCGGTGCCGGAGATATGGCCTGATGCAGCGAAGAACGCCGGTGCAGCAGTCGTTGGCACCGGCCGAAGTGATTTCCCTAACCAGATTAATAATGTACTCGCATTTCCGGGAATTTTCCGAGGGGCACTTGATGCACAGGCCACGCGAATAACTGATGAAATGAAGATCGCCGCGGCACATGCAATTGCAGATTATGTAAAAAAACCCCACAAGGAACGGGTTCTGCCAAATATTCTCGATAAGAAAGTGACGCCGGCAGTAGCAAAAGCTGTTGCAAAGGCTGCGGAGAAGTGCGGCTGCAGCAGGAAAATTTAAAAAAATTTCCTTCGTTAATGGATTTCATGCTCGTAGCGTTGTGCAGCCTCTCCACCACGAATGCAGAAATCATGATACCTGAGTCCGAGATCCGTCGTGACCGGACAATTCCTGCAGGTACATCCCCTATCTTCTGAAATACAGAGCATACTTTTTCCGGTAATGCAGTAGAGCAGCTCATTATTTTCCCGCGCACGGAGGTTGTAGGAAGGACAGTCCATACAGGTACAAGCCGCCCGCTTTTCATTGGTCAGGAGTTTGCGTTCTTTTGCATTTTTCTCCCAGGACAGGTTCAGCCATTGTTCAAATACGTCCATATAGATCCCTTTATCGTACTAGTACATTCATCCATAGCCTGTAATGTCATAATTGATTGATGTAGAACTTTTTGCACATTCTTTCCCGAAAAGGAGCACTTCATCGACCATCTTTTTCAACAACGCCGGGTAGATGGCTCCCACCATCTCCCGTACCGGCTTTCCGTCACAGAAGAATTTGAACGTGGGTGTGCTACGGACTCCATATCGTTCAGCAGTCCACTGGTTTGTCATGATGTTCAGCCGGGCAAATACCACTTCTTCCCTGTATTCCTGTGCATAATTCCTGAAGTATGGTTCAATCTGGTGACAGAATACACAGGTCGGGGAATAAAACATTACGGCAACAGGTTTACTGCTCTTCTCGACCGATCGTTCCCAGCTGATATCATCAACCTCAAGAAGCGCTGCCTGTATCGGTTGCGATGACGGGGTCGCTATTCCCTGTTGTAGGGGTGCCGGCAATTTTGGTGGCACAGGATTTACCGGAGATTCCTTGTTGTCGTCTACCATGAAGCCCCCTTCAAGCAGACATTAGGGGATGCTGGAGATATAGTTTGTCCTGCCAGCAGCAGTTTGATGACCGCTCATTTAAAGGTTCCTGATGGTTGCAGGGATTACCGTTATATACGAGTGCCCCTTTGACCGGGCAGATCCCGGTGTATCGCCCGCAGAGGTAGCATTCGCGCCGGGAGGGCTCCCGCCTGAGAACGGCAGATTCCAGACAGAGTGGCAACCCCGGGATACCTGCCTTGTGATGATGAGATTTTTTAGCCGCCATCCTGCCTATTTATTGGGGAGGGAATGCATATCACGATTAATACAACGGGAGTGAACAGGCAATGCTGATGAGGATTGGCGGGAAGGACACAGAAGGGGTTACTGAAGCATGGATAGACGTGAAAAATCCGGCTACCGGTGAGTGTATTGATCGCGTTCCGGCAGGTACAAAAGAGGATATCTCCCGCGCAGTTGAAGCAGCCGGTGCGGCTTTTGATGCATGGGCAAAAAAACCCATGCGTGACCGCGGTATGATCCTGTACAATGCTGCCCGGAACGTGAGGGACCAGTATAAGGACCTCGCATATCTCCTCACAAGGGAACAGGGTAAACCGATAAAAGAATCATCAGATGAGGTGCGGGGTTTTGCAAACATCCTTGAATTCTATGCGGGTATTTCAGCCCGGCAGGATGGCGAGGCACTCCGGCTCGGGACTGCAGGGGATTGCATCGTTGTACGCCAGCCTCTGGGTATCTGCGGAGCAATAATTCCGTGGAATATGCCGGTGCTTATCATGGGCTGGAAAATCGGTCCCGCCCTGATTGCGGGGAACACTATGGTGCTGAAACCTGCCTCATCAACACCCCTGACAAACCTCCGGCTTGCGCAGATTCTTGAGCAGGCCGGCCTGTCACCGGGTGTGCTGAATGTGGTAACCGGCAGCGGTGAGTCAGCAGGCAATGCTATCGTACAGCACCCCGCAATACGGAAACTGTCATTTACCGGTGACTGCACAACGGGCTATAAAATACGGGAGATGGCAGGCGCGTATCTCAAGGATATTACTCTTGAACTCGGTGGTTCCGATCCCATGATTGTCATGCCGGATGCCGACATTGACAAGGCAGTTACAGGCGCACTCAGGGGCAGGTTTTACAATGCAGGACAGACATGCACTGCAGTAAAGCGGCTGTACGTCCATGAAAAAATTTCCTCACTCTTCTTACAAAAATTAAAAAACCGTGTCGATGCCCTGACCGTAGGAAACGGGCTGGGGTCAAAGATCGATATCGGTCCGATGAACAGTGCAGAACAGCGGGAGAAAATATCACAAGTGGTACAGGAAACGCGTGATTCAAAGGAGGGCACAATTCTTACCGGAGGATACAAGCTGAAAGGAACGGCATATGAGCAGGGATACTTCTATCGCCCGACGCTAATTACCAATGTGATGCCGGATTCTCCGCTCGTAACCCGTGAAATCTTTGGCCCGGTGCTGCCGGTCATGACCGTTCCTGACCTGAATACAGCCATCCATGAAGCGAATAACACCCGCTACGGGCTGGGAGCTTCGATTTGGACAAAAGATCTCGGCACAATAAAAAGAGTATTTGATGATGTGAACGCCGGTATCATCTGGGTTAACCGTCATCTTACCGTGCCACCGGAAGTGCCGTTCGGGGGAATGAATGACAGTGGCATCGGAAGGGAAAACGGCCAGCACGCCCTTGACAACTATTCACAGACCAAGACCCTTTTCCTTGGGTGGTAACAGGGAAATTATTATTAGTATTTCCCCGCCTGTCGTGCGAGTATCAGGATACAAAGAATACCGATTACTCCTACAAAGGGAGCGGGAGACTCTGTCACCGGAGGCTGGGTTGAAGATATCGCAGCCGGCTCCGTTACAGCCGGCATTATTGTCGTTGTCTGTGCCGTTACCGTTGCGGCAGGGGTTGCCGGTGATTTCTCAACAATGTTGAATGTAGTGGATCCGGTTACCTCATTTGTCGTACCGGATACTTTCACGATATATTCATCCGGTTTGAATGTTGATGCATCAACGTCAAATGACCAGCGATTCATTCCTCCGCTGCCCTGTTCTATAGTGACAGTCCCGGATGAACCGGAAAATTCAGCACTCTGCGATTTCTGTGATGGTTTAAACGATGACGAAGTGATTTCGACTACAAGTTTATCACCAACTGCAAGGTTGGTCGAGCCAGTGATGGTAAACTTGTCACCAATATGATGATCCCCAATCGGGTAGATAATTGCAGTGGGATTACCGACGATAAAGGACGTGGTGGCAAACGTATCATCGATGTTCTGGCTGTTGATCGCCTGCATCAGCGCGTTGGCACCATCCGGGTTCTGGAGGCTGCCGGCACCTGTAAGCTGGAAGATGGAAGTACCTGTTCCGAGTTGCCGGTTGATCACACTACCCGTCGGGCTGTCATAGTAAATATCGAACTCTGCATTCATCATCGGATGTTGGATCAGGACAAAATACTGACCTGGTGCCAGGGTTTTAGTGTCAGCTGATTTGAGTTCGTACTCGTATGTGTTATCCGCATTTGTGGAGACCGTCGTGATCTTCACATAATTGTACCCGATCAGCCAGACCTGTAAACCGGCACTCGGGTGACCTGTTGCAATGCCATGAATATACACCGGATCCCCGTTTGCGATGTTCGGTGCTCCGGTAAACGAATTACCGGGAGATAACGTGACAGATGACACTGGTGGAATGATGAGAATAGCACACAGAAACAGACAGAATGCAAGGTTGCGAACAGAGGGTATGATCATACTACTCAGCTGATATATATCCTGAACGCTGATGAAGGTTTAGTGAGGGGGCAGAGGTATTCATCCGCATCTTTTTAAATTCAATGCAACCCTGTCAAGGGAATTGCTTTTTTTGATTGCACGTTCTCCTTTATGATTTTGTTATGACACCATTTCATAGTGCCATGTCCATGCGGACACTGCTTCGATTCAGACTTCATACGATTCTAAAAAGGATTTCCGGTTTCATAAAATACGGCATCACAGGTCGTACTTCCGGCAGTACTATGATTATTCGGCAGGGACGAAGAAATTGTAGATCAAAGAAGTAAAAGAAGTGAGTGGGAGGAGTAAGCCTCCTTCTGTTTTAAGCGGCATTCAGCTATGCGTCACACCTGGACAGATACCGGGCGATCCAATGGTCCTGTTCTGACTTGCACCCGCAGGGGTTCGCCGTTTCACCGATTCCTGTTTGTTAACGCTCAGCGAGGATCACACATGCCGTGTGCCCTTGACGGTGGTGTCCCGTCTC